>NZ_JAQLOJ010000013.1:0-49937 GCF_057808485.1 Acholeplasma sp. ORD1043
CTAATTGAAAGGTGTTTTTTACACCATCTTTTGGAAAGCCCTATTTGGATTTTACACCAACTATTTTAAAGGGCCTTATTTTTTTTACAAGAATCTCTTACGATTATTTTTGTATCAACAACAATTGGATCTAGTTTACTATCCTTGTTATCTAACATATCAATTAATACCGAACCTGCTTTAGTACCAATGTACTCGTAATCTTGACGAAGCGTTGTCAGTTGCGGAGTACAGATTTCACAGATATCTAAGTCATCAAATCCAATTACTGATACATCTTCTGGAACGTTATAGCCATGATTATGAAGAAATTGAATTGCCCCCATTGCCATTAGGTCAGATACTGTACATACTGCATCAGGTAAACCATATCGTTCAAAAAGTTCCTTCATGGTTTGATAACCATCATGGTAAGAATAAGACTCATTACTTTTTTCTTTAATATAAAGTGGTTCTAAACCTTTTTCTTGCATGAAATCTAAATATCCAAGTAAACGTTCTTTCCCAATGAAATTGGTGTAACTACCATTTACAAAGGCGATTTTACGATGACCTAATTCATAAAGGTAATTACATGACTTTCTAATTGAGTTATATGAGTCTGAATAAATAGAGTTTGGAATTGCATCTTCTGGATCTAATGATAAAACAGCTAAATTACTATCAAAGAGTTTTTTAACCGCATCATATGATGAACCTGTAGAAACAACTAAGACACCATCAACATTTTTAGAATAACAATGCTTTAAGTAATCTAATTTAGATTCAGTATTATTAGAAAGGAGTAAGATATCATAACCTTTGGATTGCACGTATTTTCTAAAAGATTCTAAAACTGCAGCGAAAAAGAGGTTTTTTAAACCATGTTCTACTTCATAAACGACACCTAAAGTATTTGTTCTCTTTAAAACCAAACTTTGAGCTGAAGCGTTTGGTGTATAACCTAACAGTTCTGCTACTTGTTTGACTTTATTTCTAGTTTCTTCACTAATTTCACTATATCCATTCAGTGATTTTGAAACCGTAGAAATAGATACACCTGCTCGGCGTGCGATTTCACTGATTGTTACCACAATACCCCTCCTCTAAAATATATTAACTATTATATCTTAAACCATACCCAAATGGATAACGATATTCTAATTCATTATAATTTTCTTTATATAATGTATGGTTTGATTGATTTACAGTCTTTGGCCAAGTAAATGGTAATTTTCCTTTAAAATCATACGCACCATATAAAACATCTGTTATACCTAGACCTTCAGAACCTGGTAAGAATAACATAACAAAACTATCAACTTCATCAATAAATTCTTCAATCAATAATGGTTTACCAGCAATCAATAAAACAATTACTGGTTTATCGATATCTTTGATCATCTCAAGCACTTCTAAATTTTCTCTATATGCTGTATCAGAAGTTAATGATAATGTAGAACTATCACCATTCATTTCAGCATGTGGCTTTTCCGCTAATACAACAACTACTTTATCAACTTTGTCTAAATCTGATATTGAACGATATACACTACCACTTGTTTCAGCTTTTATTGCTTCATATATTGTTGTTCCAGTAACGTTGATATTATCGCCACCTTGCCAACTAATTGTCCAACCACCAGATTGAATACCTAGATTATCAGAACCTACACCTAAAAGTAAAATATCATCTGATTTTGATAGTGGTAAGGCATTATTTTCATTTTTTAATAACACCATAGATTCACGTACCGCTTGACGCGCTACAGCAAGCGCTTCTTCACTTCGTAAATCATTTTTAGCTTCTAAAACTTTATCAAATAATCCCATTTCGTATTTAACTTTAAGAATTCTTCTTACAGCATCATCAATACGTTCCATTGGAATTTTTTCATTATTAACATTATAAATAATTGCATCATAAACTTGTTTATAGTTATGCGGTTGCATCAACATATCTATACCAGCATTAATTGCCCGAGCAACTTTACCTTCAAAAGTAGATGCATTAAGTTCATCAATACCGTTATAATCTCCAATAACAAATCCTTCAAAACCTAAATCTTCCTTTAAAACTTCAGTTACTAATTCCTTATTTTCATGCATTTTAATACCATTTAAACTGCTATAAGATACCATGATTGTTTTTACATCTGCTTCGATTGCTTCAACATATAAAGGTATGAAATATTCATAGAGTTCAAAACCAGTAACTTCTGAATTACCGCGATCTAACTTCCCATTTAAACCTGTGCCATAAGTTGTGTAACCATCAGCTAAAAAGTGTTTTGCAGAACCAATCACACCATATTCTTGAATACCTTCAATATATGGTCCAATTAATCCTTGTGCAAGTTCACTTGATTCACCTAGGGTTTCATAAGTTCTTCCCCATCTTTTATCTTTAATAATTCCTATTGAAGGCGAAAAGTTCATATTTATAAAAGTTTGAGAAACTTCATAAGCTGTATATTTACCAATTTCTCTCATTAAATCTGGATTGTTGGCAGCAGCAAGACCAATGTTATGTGGAAATATAGTTGCACCTTGTAAATTATTATGTCCATGTACAGCATCAACACCATAAATTAAAGGGATGCCTGAGGATGATTCTAATGCGGCATTATACATAGTTTTTGCCATATTTTGCCAGTTAGATAAAGTATTTGGATTTGGTACATTACCACCTCCATTTAATACAGAGCCAAGATTTAAACTCTTTACCTCAGCTGGTGTCACACCATTTGAACCATTTTTTCTTTCTGCTTGGATCATTTGACCAGTTTTTTCTTCAAGTGTGAGTTTTTCTAACCACCAATTTAATTTTTCATCAAGTGTATATGAGTCAGGTGGGTATTTACCATCATCAATTGGTGGTTCATCTGTTTGTTTCTCACATGCAACGATAATGAATATTAGAGCGATGATACTTAATAAACTTAAAATTTTCTTATGCATCATAATTATTTACCTAAGTAAACATGAATTTCTTCATATTTTAAATCTCTAATATCTTTTGCAAGTTTGCCTTTAATAATTGAAGATTCAACCATTTCTACTCGATCTTTAGCATATAAAACATATTTAGTCACTTTTTGATTGAAGGTATCTTCTTGATACTCATTATGGATGATAATTTTAATATGAGTTAAAAATTTAATCGAAACTAATCCATTTTTAAAGAATGACTTTTTAAGTTTTGGTTCAATTTTAAAAGTTAATTCATCATTAATAAATTCAAACGGATGCTTACCGATAAACATTAAATATGCCAGAGTTAATGCTTCGCTGGTCGTACCGGTTAATCTTGCAACAAAACCTCTACCATGTACTTTTGGATTAGGGTTATTAGATGTTGCAATAAATGAAACATTTTCTAATGTTGATCTACCATACACTAGTGGATTCATAAAAGGTGGCATACCAGATTTAATATCTTGATAGAATTCTTTATATAATCCACTCTTAAACATGCCAATTAAATACTTATAACTCATGTGAACAAATGATGCTTCACGCTCTAGCCAACCTTCTGTAAAGGCTCTTGCACGTCCAATTTCTAAGGTTTCGTGTTCAAGTGATGCAGATGTTTTGTATAAACCTAATTTTTCGTCAAAGATACCTGACTGATGGACTAATCGATGAATACTTTTAGCTTCCTTCGTGGTTGCTTTTGATTTTAAATAATGTGCTGGTGCTTCTAAATAGTATGGCAATGGTCTTACTTTCCATTCTAAAACATTGATTGAATCAAGTTTTAAGTGTGGATGTTTTAAACCATTTTTTTCATATTTAACTGCTTCAAATGTTAAGTATGTTGGAATTAAACCATTTCCTAATTTAAATGCTTGATCAATACCTTTGTCAACATAAGCATCTAAAGTTTTAATACCTTTTTCAAGTAGTGATAAACTAATTTCAACCATCTTACTATCTAAATAAAACCTAGTCTTTTGATCAAATGATTCTCTTATATCTTGAATAACATTAAAGCCATCATGAATATGTTTAACTAATTGATTAAATAATTGATAAATGTCATTTGGTATATAGACTTTTTCATCTTTGAACTGATTAGTCCATGTTAAAAGTTGTTTTAATAATTTACTTAAATTAATCGTTTCAGTTAAACCGGAACCAAAAATAGCAGGTAGACCATTCATAGCATCATTCCAGCCTGGTTTTTCAGAGTCCATCATAACACCCATACCATATGGATCAAGACTTGAAGTTTTAATTAAAGCTAAGTGTAAAAACTTCGTATAAAGTTGTACTTTTACTTCTTCACCTAACTCATTTTTATGGAAATTAGAACCTTGTTTAAGTTTCAATTTATCTATCTTTTCTTGATCATGATATAAAGGACCTAATTGACGAGGCATACCTTGATGATTCAATACATATTTGACCTTTCTAGGATATACACTCATATGTGATTGATAAAAAGCAACTTTTTCATTAAAGAGTAAATCTTGTAATTTATCTGGATAAACATTTAAATAAAGTTCTAATAAATCTAGATTATAAATCCAGTGGTCACTCCAATAACCTGTACCAAAGCTACTTTGAGTTATTTGACGACTATAAAATAAAATATTTTCTAAAAGTCTTTTGCTATCTTTTGTTAATGATTCACTTTCAATAAACATTAAAAGTGCACCAGGAGTAAATCTAGATTTCAAGAAGTTCTCTAATTTTTCAAAATTTAAAGATACGAGGTTTTTAATCTCAACTAATTTTGATTGATCAAATTCAAATCTAGAACCTTCAATTGTTAAAGGATTATGACCATCTGTTTGAATCAATTCAATGAATTGTTTTAAGTTAAATAGCCCTGCTTCTTTAACAAAGTAAACATCATTACGTCGATTTTGATTAACATCACGGTAACTTCCATTCCCGTGTGAATAATATTTTGGTTCAACATAAAAATTATTGTATTCACGTTCCATGTCACCATGTATTCTTGAGAATGTATGGTAAACATGAACGCCATCTTTTGATTTAAATATATATGGGAAACCACCTCTTAATAAGTTATCTAAGAACGCTTGTTCCATATAGGCATCAAAAAGTGGATTTGAAGTTTCAATTTGCATCGGTGAAACTAACGATTCAATAAATTGTTCTGCTCTTTGTTCTAAATCTTTAAAATAACTAAAAGTCCAGTTTTGTGAGACTTTATTTAAAGTATCTTGGCTATTAAAACTTCCCATCAATGTATAAAAACTATATGATTCACCTGATTTTAGATAGACTTTAGCAGTAGAAAAACCAGCTAATAATTGGTTTGTTGAAGCTTGAGGTTGTTTTATAAAGTCATCATAGTTTAATTGATTAAACGCATATGGTATAGATAAATCATTATAGTAGTCAAATACACAACTAGGGTCATAAACCGGAAATAACTTTTCGTTTTTTTCATCAACTGTAATATAAAAATTACCCGCTTCAACCGTTCCTACTTCTTCAGTGTCTTCTGTTGTTGAGCGGTTTTTCATAAATGGTATTCTGTTTTCAAGATTAAAAACATCAAACCATGCAACCGCAAGATTTGCCATATTCTTTTGTGCATAAAGTCCTGTACCATATGGCCAAAAATTCGCAAGACCATCAACAAAAGCTAATTCCATATCAGTTTTAGCAGTAAAAATAACTTTTCTAACCAAACCTGGATAGTTTTCACCAGTCACATTAAAGTATTTAACTTCAGTATCTAAATCTTTTGTTGATTCAGCTATAGAAACTTTATTCTTACCAATTTTTAACAATCTCTTTTGGTCTTTAGTTCCAAATGGTTCAAACGATTTACCATTTACTTTAACAAATGTTCTAAAACCATTAATTGGTGTGTATTTATAACTTAAATTTGCTGGTGTAAAATCCATAATCGCATGCTCTTTACTTTCAATACCAAAGGATGAAATTAATTGGCCGCGATTGACATAATATGTCCACATTGGAACACCATTCTTACCAGCAACACCTGGTAAGAATGATGCAAATGGTTTTTGTTTATGATAATTTTCAAATATAAATTCTTTAGTTTGCTCGTTATAGAATTTCATATTAATATAACTTTCTTAATAAATTTTGAATCGTTGGAGATTGATATACTCGAACATAATCTACTTCCATTAGTGCATAGTCTAAATTAGGATCTATTCCTTGCGCAGCACCCCAGTCACCACCAATAGCAATATTTAATAAAAGATGGAATCTCTTATCAAATGGCCAATGTTGATTCATCGGTGTTTGAACAAAGTTAAATGGGTTAAATGAAAAATACACTGAACCATCAATTGTGAAAACTAATTTATCAGGGAACCATTCAACTGCGTATACATGAAACTCTTCACTTGCTGTAGGAATCGTTTTACTACCACTTTTTTGAGTACCAATCTTATGGTAGTAAGCCTGTGTATGAATTGATGCATGAATTCTATTTTGATCATAACCAACGTGTTCCATGATATCAATTTCGCCACTGTTCGGCCAAGAACCATATGCCCAATCGGTTGGTAACATCCAAATAGCTGGCCATGTACCTCGACCAGTTGGAATTTTAGCACGAACTTCAATCTTACCCCATTTCCAATCACCTTTATTACGAGTGACGAGACGAGCTGATGTCCAACCTACTTCATCTTTGATGGCTTCAATTTTTAAAACACCATCCTCTACGCGAGCATTTTTCGCATCATTTGTATAATTTTGAAGTTCATTATTACCCCAACCTGATTGACCTAAATCGTAACCCCATTTAGTTGAATCAGGTAAGCCTTCATAATCAAATTCATCACTCCATACGAGTTCATAATCTGTAACAGGTGTTTGATAGGTATATCCATCAATTTTTGAGTATTGTTTCGGAGGTTCTTCTTCCTTTGGTGGATCTTTTTTCTCATCACACGCTAAAAGTAATGTGATAAAAAAGAACCCCATCATTAATACAACTATTTTTTTCATATTATTCTCCTGTCATACCAGTACGCTCAATACCTTCAATGAATTGTTTCTGAGCAACTAGATATAGTATTAATAATGGCATAATCGCTAAGAATGTAGCTGCCGACTTATAACCTTCACTAATTAAGCCAACCCCAACATCACCCGGTGCACTTGGAGCCATATCAGCGAAGATTGAGTCAAACATTGATAATCTCATAATCACAAGTGGATTATTTGATGCGTAGAATATGGTTGCTGAATAAATATCGTTCCAATTCCAAATGAATGAAAATAAGAAAACAATTAAAATAATTGGAACAACAAGCTTAACATAAATATGCCAGAACACTTGAAGACTTGATGCACCGTCAATACGAGCTGATTCATCAAGTGAAATTGGAATCATTTTAAAGAAGTTATAAAATATTAAAATTAAGATTGCAGAATTCACACCTTGACCAAAAAATGAAAATATTGTTTGAGGTGCTAATGTTGAGAATAAGGTTCTGTTAAAGAAATCTTTTAAGAATGTATTTGCAAACAATGCATCATAAATTGGTGTCCAAAAGTTTTCTTGTAACCCAGAAATCATCATAATTCTAGGTACTGTGACCATCGGTAATGGAATAATAAATGATAATAACAAGAAGACAAAAAGTACATTTTTAAACTTAAAGTTATATCTTGCAAAAGCATAACCAGTTAATGCTGAAATAACAGTTTGAACAATTGCTAATGTACCCATGTTCCAAATGCTCTTCCATAGATTACCTGGATCAGTAAAAGTACCTACAACACGGTCCCAAAATGAAAGTCCGTCTCTAAACCAAGCTGGTGGTAAAAGTTGTAAGACATGATTTGAAACAGTGAAATTGGTAAATGTCAAACCAGTTGGAATCCAACCAACTTCCGGGTCTAATAAGTCATTTCTTGTCATGAAAGACAATGAGATCATTCGAATAATTGGGAATAAGAATACATATGAAATCCCAATCAATAATACATAAACAATCAATTTGCCGATAAAACCTTTAGTCGCTTGGTGACCAAAAATCAACTTTTTAAATTTATCACTTTTGAAGAAATCACTAATTTTAGTGAAGAAATCTTTTATGCTTTGGAATATATTGATTAACTTAGCTTTCATGTTGATCACCTATATCCTTCTTTTTACGTTTGAAAACACGATCACGCCACTCTGTAAATGTTTCATTATCACGCATTCTTCGTAATTGTTGCTTATTAATCTTAGCTATTTGTTTTTGTTTCTTCTCTTGAATTGTATCTAAATATTTTGACTCATTCTTACCCTTTAATAGTAAGAAGATAATACCAATAAAGATTAGTACAACCATTGAGTAGATTAAAACAATTGCAGCAGCAAAACCTAAACCAGATGTATAGTTTGATGAAATGGTTGAAATAACGAAATTATAAATCGGATTCACTTCAAAAATAGCAATTTGAACAACGGTATAGATTGCAACGATCAATGCGGTTGATTTTAGATTAGGTAACATGATCTTCCAAAGCATTTGCCATGATGATGCACCATCAATTTGAGCGGCTTCATAAAGCGATTTATCAATCTTTTGTAGACCATTTAAGAAGAGAACAATTGGAATACCTGTAAACCATAAAATAAGTGTGAAATTATCAAATACAGTAATTAATAAATCACTAAAGAATGGTGAAATATTTTCAATCATTCTAAAAACTAATAAATCAGAAATATCCATTAATTGGACCGCATTACTACTTCTTAATTGAGTCATCACAGGTCCAGACATCACTACCACTGGAAAGAAGAAAATCAATCTAAATCCAGCTCTAAATTTAATCTTAGTGTTTAATAAAACTGCTAGAATTAATGAAATAACTAGAATCATTGGAACATATGTAAATTCCATTGTAATAAATGATACTAGCAATTGATTGAACTCAGTATTTTTTAAGAAGGCAGTGACATAGTTTTCACCACCAACAAATTGATACGTCCAACCATAAATATCTTTTGAAACGATATTAAATGAAAGCCAAATAGTGTTAATAAAAGGATAGATAACAAATGCTACTAATCCAATTAACCAAGGTAATAGGAAAAAGTATGCTATATTTTCACTTTTTGCTTTTCTTTTCTTTATCTTAGTCATACTTTCCTCCTTATACAATGATTCCAAAACTAATTGGTGCTACTTCTACACCTTTATATGTGTATGGATTATCGGTGTAGTTTATCACAATCTCTAAACCACTATAATAACCATTAACAATCACACCAGGTGCTAATACTGTTCTAGATGTCCATATATCGTTTATAGTTGGTGCTAAAGCACTATTTACAGTCTCATAAATATCTTTGATCATCTCTGAATATAGTTGATATTCAGTTGAATAATAGTTTGATGAATGCGTTGCAACTAATTTATAACTTGGATCATTCGTTAAGACAAATGAAGGATATGTATTATAATCGATCATTCTTAAAATATCTTTTGGTTGATAGAATGAGAAGTTTGAATAAGTAGCATATGATTCCATTGAACCTTGTAAAACGATTTGTAAGAATGGAACCGTGTCAGATTCGATTAAATGTTGGCTAGAAAACATTGGTGTATTTAAATATCTATCGACATATTTCCATAAGTATTGATTCGGTGTAACAGCATTAATTACAATCGATGAATCCATATGAGCAAATGCTTCTTGATAGATGTTTATCGTATCTGTAACAGACATAATTTCAGTTGATGAATAATAGTGTGAATATAATCTATTTGAAATACCATCAATTGTATATGAGATAAACCCCATATTATGTGTTTTATATATATTATTATTCATCCAACTTGCAGCAACAGAAGGGATTGCAAAATATTGTTTTTCAACTGGACCAGTAACTCTCGAGTAAAGATACTCATTATACCAACCTCCTACATGCTTAGTTGCATTACCAATTAATAAGTTGTTTTCTTCATAAAGGGTTGTGTAATTTTGATAAAGTGATACATCAATTCCTTGTTCTTTCAACTCATTGACAACAGATTGGAAGGCATTCTTAGAACCAATTGAATCACTCCATTCAGGTTCATTTTTACGCCCTAAAGTGACGCCACCTTTTTGATACCCTAATAATCCAGAGTTGATGTTATATACACCATTATTTTGCAGATCAGTTAGGATATCTCTTACTTGATAAATGCTTGTTACAACAACATCTTCAGTTCCAACAAGTGACTTTTTAGCATCACTCATTAAGAAATCAATTCTAATTGGGACATTCACTTCTTCATTTGATTTTGGTACTAATACACCAGTTTGAATGAGATGATCTCGATATTTTCTTGCCATACCAACATAATCTGCACTATATGGGTTGGCAAGCGAACTACCATCACCTGCTAAGAAATCAAATTGTTGATAAATATCAAAGTGATTACGCTCTTCGAATAATGATTGATACCCAGCACCACTTTGGTTATAAACTTGGGTATAAAGTCTGTTATATAAGTATCTTGTATGTGCAATTTGATAATCAGTTAAGTTATATGAGTCAGCTGAGTTTCTAGGTCTTGCATATATTTGCATATATTCGGCACCTTTAGTCGTATAACTAATAAATGCAGCTTGAGTACCATCACCATATGAAACACCAAATAAAGGCATCACTGGTTGTTTAACTGGTACCATATTTGTTTCTCTTGTATACTGAGTTTGATTTTGAGAAACATCTTGACCATAAACTGTACCAGTATATCCGTTTAATGATGCTTCATAATCGCTAAATCTAATGAGTGCCCCAGAACCATCTGGTACTAAAATATAACCTGGATATCTTGTCTTACTAATTGTTGGTTGATCCCAACGGACTCGTTTTTCCCAAATTGGTTCTTCCTCAGTCCCCATATTTCTGGTTTCTACTCTAGGCTCACCTAATTTACCACCATTTGATGCCATAAATGGTGCTAATGAAATAGAAATAAGTAAATCTAAATCATCACCATCTAACTCTTCATCTTTAATTTCAATGGCAAATCCATCTTTTGAAAAATGAAGGTGAACTCTAACTTCAATATCTACTGCTTTAAATTTAAAGTCAATTCGATAATGATTAGGGTCATTGTTAACCATTTTAATATCATCAGTTCGAACTGAGTTTGCAACTCTTTCTTGAACTGAGTCTTGTCCAGGGTTTTCAAGATCTGGAGCAATAATAAATTGTTTAAAACTTGAACCAGCTTGAACAGATGGACGAGATACATTCAATCTATTCACATATTCAAGAACGATCAATGAATTTGCGATACCTTCTCTTGAGTCATTTAATTGCTCTTCAAAAGGTTTAGCTAATGCTAAAATCTCTTCATCAATTGCATCTGGATTGTTTTCAATAAATAATTCAGTTACTGCTTCAATATATGAATCGTAATCATGATCAATACCTGATTTCCATGTATAACCATTTCGCTTATCATAAACTGCTAAAATACCATTATGTGCTTTATAGTAATACTCATAATTTTCATTTTCTTGCAGTAAAGTATAACCTTCCTTATTTAAAGGAACAATTGTTGTTTCATCTGGAGGTAGTTTAGTATCTTTATTTGTCTCAACATAAATGGCATTAACGTTATAGCCGATAATGACAATCATAAAGAATAAAATGAGTAATCTTTTAACGGAAAACATTTCTTAACGCCTCCTTAATAATTGCTTCTAAGAATAAGTAAAGTTGTTGCCACATAGTAATGATGATGATTAAAACCACCACAATGATTAAAGCAAAAAGTAAACTCATGATAATACTTCTAGCTGTTTGTTTACCACTATATTCATGAATTTCTGATGTACCTAAGAAAATTAAAATACCGCTCCATAACGCACCACCACTCATGATGAAGTCTAAGAAAAATACTTCATTAAAGGTTAATACATGTGAAAGAATTGTTGTTAAAATCATTGCAAACAATAATGGAGCTAATGAATAACTAAACATTGTAAAGATTTGTCTAAGTTTACCAATACCATCATTAATTGATGTATCTAAGTAGTTACAAATAATAAATAGTAAAGTTACTGAAAAGAATCCTAAAACTAATGCCGTTAAATCGATATCTTCTACTAAAATAATTTGATAAATAAATCCTTTTGAAGTATTAAAGATGATAAATGCAATAAATGTTGCAAGATATATTAAGAATGATGCTAAGAACGAACCTTTATGACCATGCTTCAAATCTTCAAAACTATCAACTGGATGTCTCATTATCTTAAAGGTAAATGTTAAATCATTTAAGAATTTACGATCAAAGAATGATTTCATAGGATGTGTAAATTCACTAATCTTACCTGTTTTAGCATCCACTTTATTTAAGATAACGGATGCTGCATAAATTAAGATCATAATAATGATTGTGATACCTAAATAACTTTGAATGGTTACATTTCTAACTTCCCATGAAGCATCAGAATAACCAGCACGATTACCTGCTAATTCAAAATGAACCATAGCATTTTGATAATCTTCTAATTGTAAATAAGCTTTAGCTATGTAGTTATGAGCTAAAACTGACATTTGGTTTAGTTTTAAGACTTCTTGCCAAGCTTCAATTGCTTGTAAGTACTCTCTATCTTCATATAAACCGATTGCGTTATATACTTCTTTTGCATAATCGGTTGGTTCAAATGATTGTAAAAATGATTTATTATCATCAAGTGCAAAGATTACGCCATCATCACGGACTGCAATAGCTGATAAGCGTGAGAATACCCCTGAAACATCTTGACCACTTGTCGCATCTGAATTGGATGAACCAAAGTAGTAAATAAACTCACCAGTTGCATCATAAACAAAGATTTCGCCACCTTGCATACCAGCATAAACAATCCCATCTTTGTCAACATAAATGTCTCTTGCATCATCAAAAGCAAATGTTCCTTGGAAGATGTTACCACCTTGTGTATTATGCTTTTTAACTGCGTTAAATCTTACTGACATCGTTGTTGTATAAACCATTGAGTTCTTATCAATGAAAACTGATGAGAATGGATTTGGTGTTCTAGCTAACAAATTGTCAAATTGTTCTTTTGATAAAATGATTTTTTGGAATTGTTGAATAAGTGTTAATTGAATCTTATTGGTTGTAAAGAAACCTAAAAATTCACCAATATTTGATAATTGGATGATACCACTTGAGACACCAAGTGCTGATATGTATAAATTACCTCTGTTATCGACTGCAACTTTTGAAGGTTCAAATGTTGCATCTGCATAAGAAACTGAATCTGGTCTTGTAAACTTCTCTATAAAGTTGAAATCATCATCAAATCTAAATACAGCACCAGCTGCTGAGTCAGCAACATAAATACCACGACTTGAAACAAAGATCCCACGAGGAGAAACAAATTCTGGATATGTCAAGGTATCTACAAGTGTATTTGATATAGAATCATATTTTAGAATCCTTTTATTACCAGTATCAGCAATCCATAAATAACCTTCGTCATCAAAGATCATATCTTCTGGATTTTTTAGGTTTAATTCCATTGTTGTTCTAAGTGGTAAATATGCATCTTGAGTTCTAACCATTTGACCTTTAGCATTAATTGTTAATGTATATGATGTTGCACTTGATGCATTTGCTTGTGGAATTAATAAGAATAATGTAAATAGTAGCAAAATAAGGGTTAAACTTCTTTTCAATGTTTTCATATAACCACCTACTTAATGCCGGCATGTGCCATTGTATTCATGACACGTGATTGCATAATAATAAAGATAATTAGGTTAGGTAAAAACATGATTAAACCTGCAGCGGCAGCCATACCGACCCCAGCAAGTGCGGAACCAGTATTAGATGATGCTAAAGTATTCAAATAGAATGCAAATGATTTCATGGTTTCATCTTGAATATATAATGAAGATGATTCTACCGCACCCCACGTCGCTTGGAATGTAAGGATTGCAACTGTTGCAATCGCATTCTTTGTTAGTGGATAAATTAATTTAAATAAAATTTGGAAATCATTCGCACCATCAATTCTTGCAGCTTCAATTAACGCATCTGGAACTTGATCAATAAATTGCTTCATTAAGAAGACATTTACAGGAACTGCTAAGTATGGGAGGATATGAACAAGTGGATTATTATTTAACCCAATTTGTACAATAATAAAGTAAGTTGGGATAACCACTGCAGTTCTAACAAACATCAAGGCTGTTTGGTTTAAACCAAAGAGTGCTTTTTTCGCTCTAAACTTCTTCTTACTTAAGACATAACCAGTCATTGTACTGATTAGGATTGTTAAAAAGACCATAATCAATGTGATGACCAATGTGTTAAATAAATATCTGACAAGTGGGACACCAGTTGATGTTGCTGTTCTAAATAATTCTGTGAAATTATTAAAAGTTGGATTCTGTACGAAGAATCTTGGTGGGAATAAGAACAATTCATCAAGTGGTTTAAATGCTTGGTTAAAAATGAATAATACCGGAAGCAACATAAAAGTTGCCATTGGAATTAAAACAATATAAAACGGTATTTGTGATTTAGAGAATGAAGTAGGGTTTATTTTTGTACCTTGAAAACTCATATATGTGCCTCCTCCCTAATCTTTTTCCGCAAATAAACGATAGGCTACTTTAGAGAATATCCAAATGACTAAGAGTAACACAACTGATAATGCAGCTGCATAACCCATTTCATAACGAATAAAGCCATAATCGTCAATATGGTTTGTTATTAACTGGACTGCGTTTTGCGGTGTTGGGTTCGAACCAGACAACGCAACGCCGATATAACCATTTGTAAAGGTTGCAACAATTGCCATAACAGCACCGAATAACATTTGTGGTTTCATCATTGGAATCGTTACATGTACAACTTCTTGAAATTTATTTCTGATACCTTCAATATATGCTGCTTCATAAAGTTCTTCATTACCATTTAAAATACCTGCAAGCATGGCAAGAAAACCAACACCCATTGAACTCCATAACGCAACAACAATAACAATTGGCATTAAGTATTCAGGAGATTGCAAGAATTGGATTGGTCTGTCGATAATGTCCCAATCCATTAAAAGGGCATTAATGTAACCTGATTCATCACCTGAAAATAAGGTACGCCATACAACTGAAATGAAGACACCACCGACCATTGAAGGCGAATAAACTGCTAAGGCAATGATAGTTCTTGGAAGTGCTTGGATTTGAGCAAGCAACCATGCAAGTAAGAAAGATAACATATAACCACCAGGACCTACGAGGAGTGAAAACATCAATGTATTTGGTAGTACATATTTTAAGAAGACAGGATCTTGCGTAAAAATATTTATATAGTTTGTCAATCCTAAGAATGAAGGTGTTTCAATCACGTTAAATGATGTTAGTGATAAGAATATTGCGATTGCAACCGGAAATGCAATGAATAATGAGAATAATAAGACATACGGTAATAACATGAAGAAAACAGTCATTGCATCTTTGAATTTAGCATCTTTTAGGAAGTGTTTTTTAGTTCCTGTAACTTTATTCAACGTATCCATGATATCCTCCTGCTGCATCTAGCATTTGTTGTCTTACCCAGTGAATATCTCTGATACTGTATGGTCGTAAGACTGTACCATCAATGTCTAAGAATTTAAATTCAATCATCTTCTTACGCATTTCGCGGTTAATTTGAATCACATATTGGTCAACAGCAATCCCGGTTGGTGTTCCATCAAATACGGCTGTATTCCAAATGTCTGATAATGAACGCTCAAGCATATATTGACCTGGAGTTCTTGGCACGTCAACTAACCATTTAATTTGTTCTAGAATGACTTCTTTATGTTCTTCTGGGAATGGTGATTCAATAAATGCATTAATATTACCTGAAATCCAAGTGTATGTTGGACCATAAGTAGATTGTAGATTGAATGAGAATTGTGACTGGATTTCAGTTGACATCCACCACTTCAAGAATTCCCATGATTCATCTGGTTGATCAGTATCAGCCATAATCATTCCAGCAGTACCATTAGCAATATAGTGACGATTTGTTCCTTCATCTGTTGTAACAGAAGGGAATGGAGCAATATCCCACATACCGGTTAATTCAGGTGCAGCATTTTTAATTAATTGATATGTTGCAAAATCTGCAATACCAATTGGTAGAGTTGCATAACGGAATGAATTGTAGAATGAAACTACTTGTTCAGGTAAAGCATAGTTTGTAAATAACTGATTTAAGAATGTCAGACCATCAACTGCACCTTTTTCATTAATTGCAGTTCTAAGTCCATCTTGTGAATAAATGTCACCACCAAATTGATAAATAAAACCAGATGTTTGGTAGAACCATTTAATCGCTGTACCACCAGCGATTGGGTGATAGAAATTCATACCATATTTTTGAAGTTCCGGTAAGATTTGAATAACTTCATCCCAAGTGTCTGGAACCATGAAATTGAGTGAATCAAAGATATCCTTACGATAAATAATGACATTAAAATCAAGTGTTTCAGGCAGTGCATAAGCTTTATCATTTAAGATATAAGGCACAAATGCACCCGGAGCAAATTGACTAGCGAATTCCCAATAATCTGGGAATGATGATAAGTCATATGCTGAATTTCTTATTGCTAAGTCAAATGGCATATAAGAAATTAAACCTAATGCGACGTCTGGTTGTTGATCTGCCGCTGATGCCATAACTAATTTGGTTGCATCCGGCATAACTGAAATCTTAACCGGTACACCAGTTGCAGGTGTAAATGTTTGGTCAGCCATTTTTTGCATCATATCAACATAAGTAATTGGTCGGTTAACCCAAATATCTAATACACCTTCTTCTTTTGTAAGTTTGTACTTATTAGAAGTAAATGATGCAAAGAAACCTTGAATTGTTGCCCAGAATGATTCAAAAATATTCGCATTTGCTTTTCTTAATTCAACATTGTTGTATACATGAATTTGATTCAAATAAAGTGGTTGACTCTTAAGTGTATCTAAAATATCACCTAAAAATTGATTAATTGAACCTGATCCACCGACTAAATCATCCATATAAAGTGGTAAACGATTATAATCTTCATAAATATTTTCTAATCTTGAAAGCGACTTTTGTAAGGATGATAGTGTCGTAGATGCTGCTCCATTTGGTGCATAGATTGATAATTCATCAATTGATGCTTTAACAAGCAAGATATATGATTCGATATATGATTTAGTTTCAGGGATTAATTCACTAAAACGCCATGTACGGTCTTTGTCGATATCTTTACCGGTAATTTTTCTAACTTCAAGGGTAAAAGTGTTAATATGGTCAATTAACATTTGAATTTTACGAATTGCACTTTGAAGTGGTTCTACTTCAGCGCGTAATGTAATTGTATTTATTCCTTGTTCTAAATAGAATAAGAAATCAGTTTCACTATTCCCTAAAGTTTCAACTCTCCAATTACCACTTGTTGTTGGTCTAAATTGGTAAGCTTTTACTTCTTCAAAAGGAATTTCTCCATTAATATAAATCGATCTAAAAACTGGATAATCATATTTAAAGTTTGCATAACGGAATGCTAATCGATATAACCCAGCCTGTAAAACTTCTACTTCATAACTTACAGATTGACCAGGTAATCTCCATGTATTTCCATCAACAACATTGAGTTTTTTATAAACTGGGTCAAACGGTGCTAAGCTTGGATTCATTTCAGCAAACGCTTGAACATATGATGTGTTTTTTTCAATATAGTCAGTTGCTTTAATATCAATGACACCATTCACTTCACTACCAGTTTGTTTATCTTTATATGCTTGATATGAATCCAACTTGGTTGGTTGATAGATTTCAATATTTGAAATTCTAAAAACTGATGATGAAGTATTCGTAATTTGAATTGTATTTAAACCAGCATTAAATTTATAAAGTAATGGATCAACACTTACATAAGTATTGTTATACAAAGGTGTAAAATGCCAAGTATCTACAATCACTTGGTTTGGTAAAACCTCATCTCCATATCGATCTTTAGCATAATCTTTTGTTTGATCTTGCCAAATAATAGGAAGTTCAATGGTTTTCATTTCTTCATAATATGTTTGATCATTAATTTTTAAGTCAATCGTAATTTGATTTAAGGTTGCATTAGCAACTTTATAATGAGCACCAATATGATAGAAACCATCTTCCGGTACTATAACAGTATAAATTGCCGTCGTATTCTTCGGCATATCTAAACTTAAGTGACCATTTGAAGGATCTGTTCCTGCTTCAACATTATCAAGTTCTGCTATGATACTATTTACGCCATAATCAACTTGTAATTGATTCTCGCGTAAATAATCGACATATGTGTATCTAGCATTATTGGTGGTTGAATCAAGTAGTATCATTGCTGTATTAATTTCAGATTGGGTAATGCTGCCATCTGGAATATATATGTCTTTACCAGTCGCTAAAAGTATAATTAAAATTAACGCAATTATCCCCGCTAATGTCCAACGAATGGTACGTTTTATTTTACCCATCATGTGAAAATCCACTCCTTTTTAAGTTATGATGGCACTAAACAAGACGTCTAGTGCCATCACAACGGAAGATATTAAAAAATTATCTTTTTATAATAGTTAATATATTGATATATTAAGCAAAGTCTTCATCAGTTAAGCCATAATGAAGTTTTAATGCAGCCTTTAATTTATCAACTTCTGTTTTGAAACGAGCGTTAGCTTGAGTATTCCATTCAGGTAATTTAGCTAATACAGCAGTTGTGAAACCAGCATCGGTTCTACGAGGTGATGTAGCACCTGGAGTACCTGTTAAGACTTCTGGTAAGTTGAAGTTATCCCATTCATATAAGATACCTCTTCTTGTACCATTATCATCATAATACCAAGGATAAGCTTTATCAGAAACGTCTTGAACATTACCGCCAGCAAATACTTCCATCATGTAGTGGAATCCAGGGAACTTTTCTTTATCAGCTAACATAGCATGGTTTTCAGCTTCAAACCAAATTTCCATTTGACGAGTGAATGCATCACCAGTTACTAGAGGAACAGAGTCGTTCATAGCAGTCTTGATAGTATCACCATTCTTGTACATTTGATCTCTACGAGCTTCCCAAGCACGGTCATCACCAATCCAGAATGATGCGAAAGTATAAGCGATTTGTAGCTTAGCATATTCTTCATCACTTAATTCTGGGTTTTCATCTTCTAACGCATAGTTATGAATAGCAAGAGGGTCTAATACAACACCAACTGTGTTATCAACATAATCTGTTGAAGGTCTTGGATAAATATCCCAGTTGTCAGATTGAACTCTACCCCAGTGAGTTTCATTTGGATTTGCAGCATCCCCTAACATCCAAGGGTCTCCATCAAGAGTTAATAATGTACCGTTCTTGAAGAAGTTGAAACTCCACCAACCATTGTCATTCATGAAACCTGACATAATTGATTCTTGTTCTGTACCAGCTACCTTATCCCATTGTGGCCATACAGAATGATCAGCCCATTCAGCGATATATGGAATTAATGATCTAACTTCTGTTGAGTTCATGTTAATGAATGGATTGTCACCACTTTGGTTTCTTAATTGTTGAGCCATTGTAGTAGTTCCAGTAAAGATGAAACTCTTAGGAGTATCCATTGAACCATACCATACACCTGGGTTTGAGTGTGAAACAAAATCAGTATATTCATCAATTGTCCAGTTTGGTTCTGGAACGTCGATGTTATTGTTGTCTGCTAATTCTTTATTAATGTACACGCCCCATGGTTGTAAGAACTGTGGTAAACCAGCTTGGATACCATAATAGTTCATCATTGACATGATACCAGGGTTGAATGATTGATACATTGGGTCATTAGCAAATACTGATAAGTCAGCAACTAAACCACGTTGTACTTCACCTACTAAGTTAGTAGATGCCCAAATGTCAACTGTCTTGTTATGTTCTAAAACGAAATTTTCCTTAAATTGATCCCAGCTCACGCCGTCATCATCTGGACCATTAAGTTTAGTAATAACATTAATTTTTACATTTGGATATACTTTGTTAAACTCTTTTGCTACAGCATAAATAGTTGCAGCATTTTGTGAAACAAGATCTTCTGGTGCTAATGTTTGTTTCCCGATATTTTCATAGAAATTACCGTCACCAGACCAAAGCATAATTGTAAGTTCCCCTTCAGTATCTGTTGGAAGACCTTCATATCCAGGTCCACAGGCTACCAAAAGAAAAGCTACCATTGCCAGAAATACTGACACAAATATTTTTTTCATACTTTCCTCCTATTTGGAATGTGTGTTTTATCACATTCTCATTATAACACTTCATGAAAACGATTTCAACAAAAATAATAAGCGTTTTACAACGTTTTCGTAATATAATTCGTGTTTATTTAAAAAACGCATCATTTTCTTTATTTTTGCTGATTTTCATTAAAATTTTCTTAATTTTCGTAAACTAGTTTTCGTAAAAAATAAATGTTTGAGTACCTTGTCCAGGCAGTGAATATACAACTTCTCCACTGTGAATCGAAATAGAAAAACTTTGTGGAATCTTTGTTTTATTATGAACAACAAGAACGATTGATCCATCAGGATTTAAGAATGCTGCTTGTAAAAGTTGTTGATTACTTACTGTCGATTCAATTTTTCTAGCACCATTTCTAATGAACTTTGAAAAATGTCCAATTGTATAATATTCTTCATTCTTAATCACTTCACCTGTTTGTGAGTTAATTGTTAAAACACCTCGACAGTTTGTACAACCACCATTTTTAGGACCTTGGTTTTCATCTAATGCGATGTTCCACATTAAGACACCTTTGGCACCATACTTAATTGAACCGATAAAAATATTTTCCATGCTCCAGGTGATATTATCAGCAAAGTTTGTTGCCCATAATCCACCTGATATTTCAGTAAACCAGATACCCTTGTCAGGAAATGCATTTTGATATCTTCCAGTATCTTTAACTTCGCCACCATAACCATGTAATGCTGCTCCAGCAACATAGTCTTTAGCTTTTGAGTTTGTTACAGTAATTGGATAATCCATACGATCCCAATTATGATCATATGCCATAATTAAAGTTTTAATGTTTTCTTCAACGAAACGCTTACCCATCGCAACAATTAAATTAATTTGTTGATTAGGTAGCATATACATTGAAGGATAACCAGAAGTTTGATGCAATGGTTCATTTTGAGGTGTTACAGCATAAATTTCAACACCTTCTTCTGCCATTGATTTTAGATATTTAACAAAATACTCAGCATAAACATCAATATATTGATCTAAAAGTGATCCACCATTTAAACTCTTATTCCCCTTCATCCAAGCTGGTGCACTCCAAGGAGATGCCATAATATTCAACTCTGGATTTAAGCTAACTGCTTCTTTAATCAACGGAATGAGTTTTTCTTTTTCTCTATCAATAGAAAAGTTCGCAAGTTCTAAATCAGGTATATTATCTTCAGTATCATTATATGTATAGTTATTTAAAGAGAAATCAGATGCACCAATTGTTAATCTCATGAAAGACATCGAAATACCTGAATCACCAAACAAATCTTCTAAGACTTGTTGTTTAGAAGTTTCATCTAACCCTGAAATAACTACTGCACTAGATTCAGTTAATGCAGCACCAAAACCGTCCATTTCCTGATACAGTTTTGATGGGTCTAATCGAATCTTTGTTCCATTTGCTTTAAGATTTAGATCCGTTTGTTTATCTGCTTCTTTATTTAAAAGTTTTTCCTTATTCCCTAATGTTACATAAGATTCAACAGTATACGTTTTTTTCACTGGTTCTTCCTCTTCAGGTGGTTCGGTTTTTCCACATGCTACAAGCATGATTAGGTTTAAGCAAAAGATAAAACTTATTGCTAATTTTTTGTACATTCAAACTCTCCTTTAAATTTCAGTAACTTTGATATAATCCACTAAAAATTCAACCGGAAAAATAGAATCATCAATCTTTCCACCCCATGTTCCACCAATTGCTAAATTGAAAATCATGAAATGTGGTGCATCAAATGGCCAATTATCCGGACCTTCCTCACCATCCCTTGGAGCTACAAATGTTAATTTATTATCTAAGTAATACTTAAATCCATCCTTCGTCCACTCTAATGTATAGATATGGAAATCATCAGATAAACCTTGAATTGTTTCTGCCAAATGTAGATTATTACCTTTTACATGATTGAAGTTTTTTGAATGTAATGAAAAATGTAGTCGATCTGGTTCTTTTCCAACAAATTCCATTAAATCAATCTCACCACATGCAGGCCAACCAACTTCTTTAATATTTGTACCCAATAACCATGCAGCAGGCCAAGTTCCTAAGCCTTTTGGAAGTTTCATTTTGACTTCAATTTTTCCATATAAAAGACCTACTTTACCTCTTGTGGTAATCTTAGCAGATGTGTAATGTCTGTGTTCAAAATCTTCTTTTCTAGCTACGATATGTAAAATTGAATCCTTTTGATAAATATTTTCTAATCTATCTGTATAGAATTGATCTTCTTGATTACCAAATCCATTTCCACCTTGTTCAATCGTCCAATATTCAGGATTTGGTTGATCACCTTGATTAAAATCATCAAAAAATATTACTTTTTTCATAAAGCCTCCTTAATTAACTTTAGGTCATTGGTTGAAAGATAGTGTTTGATTGAATTACTATCCCCTGTATCTTTTGCTTCAACAATTAAGAGTTTTGCATCAGTTGATAAAAGTTGAGTATGATATATACCTTTTTTAATGTTATATACTTTATTCTTTTCCAATTTCACTGCATTGATTTGTGTAATCACATCGTTTTTAATATCAGCAAAAACTAGCGTTGCTTCACCTTCTAATAAGACAAAGACCTCATCTGTTTCTAAATGTGCTTCAACATAACGTAATCCATCTAATTTACAATCATCAACAAAATTTAGAATAGCTACTCTCCATGTGTCATAATGCATAAGTACTTTAAACCCAGCATCATTAAAGTCAAATGTTTCAAATTGCATCTAAGTATACTAAGATATCAGAATCCCCTATTTGGTCAATTGATATCTCTTTCTCCTGACTAATTATTCTTGATACTTTATATTCACCATAATCTAAATTATTTTCATTCACATATGTAATCTTAATTAAATTTCCTCTAACATATGTTTGAATGGATGCTTTACCGTCAATGAAATCATCTTTAACAAGTTTTGGTTCTAAACTTAATCTTCCAAACGTGTACTTTATACCAAAAACTTGTTCGATTAATAATTTTAATAACCAAGATGCTGAACCTGTTAGATAAAGATATTTTCCAACACCTTGATCAGTAAAGTATTCTGGAATACCTAAAAGTGTATAACTATCTGGATTTATCGCACGTTGAATTAATGCTTTATAGCCTTCATTACCTTCTTTTACTAATCCATAATTATATAATCCATAAACATACATAATCGCCATATGAGAGAAAATTCCCCCATTTTCTTTATGGTTATATGCAAATCCAAAGGCACGTCCTAAATCTAATTTGAGTTCTTTATAATCTGTATTTAAATGATACCCACCTAAATCTTTATTAAATAAAAGTTCTTTTGTTTTGTTTGCTATAAGTTTAGCTTGCTTTATAGTGAGTGTTTCATTTAATAGAGCCATTGCTTGTCCTGTTAAATTCATTGTGTTGTTATTATCTAAAAACACCTTATTTTCAGTAACATAACTTTGAAGATGAGAGTTATTAATCCATGCAGTTTCATTAATCTTCTTAATACGTGCTCTACATAATAATTCTAATTTTTGAACTAATTGATTTTTGTCAACTTGAATCACATCTTCATCAAAGTTAGATACCTTGATAAAATACGCATCAAGTGTTATTTCTTCAAAAATAAGTTGTTTCAAACTTTCGAATAAGTATATATCTTCATTTGTTTCTTTAATTATTTTTGCTAATCTTTCTAGGTTTTTAGCATAAAAGTGTGTGAAAGCTATTGTTTCCCCATACTTTTTAGCCATATCAAGCCCATCATTCCAATCGGCATTTTCCAATTTGATAAAACCATTTTCACCAACGTTGAAATGTGCAATGACATTTTGAAGTAATAAATGTTCTAAGACTGTCCCTTGATATTTCAAACCCTTGTTTTCTAAAATATGTTCTAAGCTAAATCTATCTTTAGTTTTATTTGTGTAATGTGTAAATTGATCATCAAAATAATATTGTTTTTTAAATAAGAAGGATAAATCTCCAGTTTGATTTATATAGCTTAAGACAGTTAATAATGGCCATGCCCCATGGTCACTCCAAACTCTTACAATCTTATTTCTATCTGCTAAAAATTCACCTGGTTTATCTCCAATAATGGTTGCATTTGAACCATCAATTCTAACTCCTTGGAAATTATTCAATAATAATGATTCAACTGATTTGTCATTAAACATAATAAGACTTAAAAGATCTTGCCATAAATCACGCCATCCACGACCACCTCTACCATAATCATGGTGTGGTAAATAAGAGTTACCAAAGAATCTGCGAAAAACTGGTTGAAGTCTTACCCATTCAAGTAGAGTTGATGTATCTTTATCAAAAAGCTCAAACTTTAACTTTTCATTTTCTTTATTAAAATATGTCACAACTTCATTAAATGCATCATCTACTTGTTTTAAATTTTGATATTTTTCATGTGTGGATTTCGCATCTACTCCTTCATCAAAAATACCCATTGTGACAATAAACGTCAATGATTCATCTGGTTTTAAAATCGTTTTTTCAAAACCAATCCCGGCAATCACTTCGTAGCCATCTTTGTGTTTTGTCTGTTCTTTATAAATACCTTTTGGAAAACTAAAAGAACCACCATCTAAGAAATCTTCTAGCGTGGTAATCATTCGAGTAACTTTAAGTTTGTTTTGGTAAGCAAAAACACTATATGTGTGATGATTTTCTTTATGTCCTCTTTCATCAAAAGATAAAGATGGACGAACTAAAACACCATTTTCAGCAACTGATACTCTATTTAATAAAGATGTTACATGACGATGGTCTCTTAAATTATCAGCACTACGCGCATAAATTGGAATTGCAGTAATCGTATCTAATAAAAATGGCTTTGAGGAGGTATTTTTTATTTCTACTTTTAAAACTTCAATATCATCATTCAATGTAATAAAGGATAATGTATTTAATGTAAATAATTTATTTATTCTTTCAACTTTTTGGTATAAAAGTCCATAGGTTGCTGTTAGTTCATCGTTTTGTTGTAGCGATGTGTTACCATTTAAAAAATACATCGAACCATCAATCGAAAAAATAATGTTTCTCGAAAGATTATTTTGGTATAGATCAAGTTCTGTTGTTGGCTCTAACAAATAATGATGGTGATCTAACTTAATATCACCACCAAAGAATGGAGTAATCGAAGACTTTAAACCCTTCTTGTTAAAAAGTGGTATATATTGAGCATGATTTTTAGTTATTTTAATCTTCTTCTCATTCATTTTATCCGTGCCTCATGACTTTTATTTCATAAATCTTTAAATCAGATTTATTAAACTTAATAGAAAGTGCTGACTTTTTAGCATCCACCAACATCGAAGCTCTGGCCCAAATCTTTTCACCGTTACTTCCTGAGACTGTAATTGTTGTTTTATATGAATTATCAACATAAAGTGAGAATGGTAATTGTGCTAAGTTTGATGCATTACTTGATAATGAGAAATCGACCAAGTATTTTCCGTTTTGTTCAAAATGAAGTGGGAATGAAATAACTGCATCCTTTTGATTGATACTTAATACACCATCTTCGTTTGATACAAAGGATGGGTTGTAAATTGCTTCATTGAGTTTAAGTACAATTGGTGTCCAAACTTTTTCACCAACTTTATCAAATGATTGATTTTCTAAAGTGTTTAAATCAATCAAGTCAGTTGAAACAAAATTATTTGATTTAGTTCTTAAGTAATAAATATGACTAGACGACATATTTTGTAGAGTGACTAATCCAAATGATTTATCTTTGTTAAACTCAATATAATTTGCAAGTCGTTTCTTGCCATTTATACTTTCTATTTTTTCAAAGTTTACTATTTGATCAAATTCTTGTAGGAAATTTAATGCATTTAAATCATAAGTTTTACCATCAATTTTGATAGATTTTAATAATGGTAAATCTATTTTTGTTTCAGTTGCATTAAACCAAGGATTAGGCGTTCTTAATTCTTTTTTAAATTCTAAATGATGCATTCTAGCAAATGCAGGTGTTGTAAGTAAATAACTTAGAATATTTTTGGCTACTTTTTGTAAGTGGGCAAGTTTGAGTTCACCTGCTAAATATGCTTCTTTAGAATTATCATTATTTGAATTTAATTTAACATCTTGAATAACCATATACAAATCATTTTGACTTATAATCATAGCTTTTGTATTGGTTTTATCTCCTTCTTTGCCAAAATCATTCATTTTAGCCCACCAGTCAGTCATGATAATACCTTTAAATCCCCATTCGTCATGAACAAGTAATTTGTTAACATCATATAACGATGCAGTCCATAATCCATTGACTGGATTATATGAGGTCATAATAGCTTTGGCTTTACCTGCTTTAATCGCAATTTCAAATCCTTTTAAATAAATTTCTCTTTGAGCGCGTTCTGAAATAACCGCATTGACATTGAAACGGTCTGTTTCTTGGTTATTAGCAAATAAGTGTTTTAATGTACCAGTAACACCTTCTTTTTGAAGGCCAGTTACTACAGATGCCCCCATGATACCTGTTAATAATGGGTCTTCCGAGAAGTATTCGAAATTACGACCATTTAATGGGTGACGTAAAATATTCATTCCCGGTCCTAGAATGACATCAATTTTGTAATTCTTCATTTCTTTACCAAGTAATTGGTACAAAGTTTTAACCAATTCTGGATCGAATGTGGATGCCAATAAAATTCCAATTGGAAGACTTGAAGCATAGAATCCAGAATCCATGCGAATACCAGATGGACCATCTGCAGCACAAGCAACCGGAATACCTCGTTCTAATAAGTCGTTTGTAACACCACCAAATGCTGCTGCAGTACCTGGAGTTACTTTAGGTGATGACATACCTTCACCACGTGTCAATTCAATTAATTGATCAACCGGTAGTGAACCGACAAATTCATCCAAACTTACTTTTTTATTGTACACATCTAATAATGTATATTTCTTTTCATTCGTTTTTAACGCTTTTGGTGTATCTTTTTTAAGTTGTTCATTATAAGGGACGGTTCTTAAAGGTACATCTTCATAGGATACTTTGAAATCTTTAGTTGGTTTAATTCGTTTAAATGGTTCATTTGGAGCTGAAAGTTCTCTTGAAATTTCAGTGATGATATCTTCTGTAATTTCAATCGTTCCATATTGTTTATTATCTCTTACAGAATTACCAATATAGAAATGATAAATACCTTTTTCTAAAACCCATGCTGATTTGTAAATAGCATCAGAATCATCATAGCTTGCGAGTTTAAAGAGATCTATTGAAATTTGAACGTTCGTTTGTTCAAGTTGAGCAAGTTCCTTAGTTTTAACAAACCCAACTAATTGTCTTCTTGGTTTACCTAGTTTTCCTTGAGGAGCCTCCATATAAACTTGTACAACTTCCCTACCAATAAATTGCCCAATATTTTGAACATTTACTTCAAAATTAATTTGTTCATCAACTACATCAAACTTTATTGGTTTAATATTGAATTTTGTGTATGAAAGTCCATATCCAAATGGAAATCTCACTGCATCTTTATCAAATGTTTCAAAATAACGATATCCCACATAGATATCTTCTTCATAAACAACCTTAGTGTGATGACCAAAGTTTTTGTCAGACGGATCTAATTTAATATCTTTGACGATACTCATTGGCAGTTTTCCTGATGGTGTTTTATAGCCAACCAATACATCCTTTAAGGCAAGTGCACCATATTGACCACCATGCCATGCCATTACAAGACCATCTACTTTATTTGTATCCATGAAAGATAAATCAACAGGATTACCAACATTTAATATTACGACTGTTTTTTTGAAAAATTTAGTAACTTCATTTATTAACTGATTTTCATCATCAGTTAAATAGTAACTTCCCTTTGTACGATGATTATCTTTATCTTCACCTGCAGTACGTCCAAAAACAACCACTGCAATATCACTCTTTTTAGCGGCTTTTTCTACAATGTTTCGATCGATTTGCATTTCTTTTTGATGCCATGGTTCTGATGCCCATTGACCATTACCTGAATCAAAAGGAAATTCATCTGTCCATTTCTTATATACTTCATAAACATCCATATTTACTTCAATACATGGATCCTCTATTAAAGCATCTATTAATGAAGGTACATGTCGAACATTTACAAGTCCACCAGAACCTGTACCAGATTTATAGTAGTTAAATTGAATACGACCAAAAACTGCGATTTTCTTTCCAATCAATGGTAGAACTTTATTATTTTTTAATAAAACAATACCTTCACTAGCTACATGCTTAGAAAAACTAGCAAGTTCTTTAAGTGGTGTCATGTCTTGTTGAATAATTTTATTCATGTTTTTTTGCATAATCGTACACCTCAAAATTAATTATCGAAAACGATTTCCTAACTCCATTATATGTGATTTTTATATAATAGCAAACGTTTTCATTGAAAAAAATGCATTTCGCAAAACAAAATGCATTTTCGTAATTATTTCGTTTATATTTTAAAATTTTAACGACTATATTTACCGCCATGATAGCAGTAATATGTTTTAACTTTTAAACCTAATAACATATCAAAAGAATGTTTTGCATCATCCATATTCAACGTAAAACGAGGGTTAGCAATTTCTGGAAAGCCATCTTCTAAGACCATTGCATCACCAGTGATTACTGAATTTAGTTTTGGTATATATAATGAAATATGCCCTGGTGTATGACCTTTAGTTGATAAAACCTTTATGCCACCTAACCAAGGTAATATATTATTTTCTTCTAATAAATAATCCACTTCTACAGGTTTTAATAATTCTAAAGTCTTAATAAATCCCATCGCAAATTTCTTTTCATCATCATTCATATGAATTAAAGAATCATAAGCTTGTCGAAGTCTTGGAGGTGTTACTTTTTTAGAGATAAATGGCGCTTCAATTTTTGATGCATATATTTTCAAATTAGGCATCATTTCTTTTAATTCTTTAGCTGTTCCCATATGATCGTGATCATGATGTGTTAACACTAACGCCGTTAGATTTTTAATGTCTAAGTTGTTCAACTTGAAACTATTAATCAGATCACTTAATGAATAACTATGTCCACAATCAACTAGAATCAATTGCTTATTATCAACAATTAAAGTTGGATGAATAAAAGTTTGACCAAACCTCAAATTTAATTCAATAATTTTTTGCATAAATTTTATCCCCTTTGAATCTAAATTACATGAAAATTATAACATATCTAACAAAACCATTTATTATATCTTTTTCTATTAGATTTGTAAGTTATACCATGATTGAGTAATCAAGTTTAAATTATATACAATTTTGTTATACTAGTTATATAGATTTATACAATGTGAGGTTAAGAAATGAAAAACTTAATAAAAACATCACTTCTAGTAGGTTTATCATTACTCTTCTTCGCATGTACACCTATAGAAGATGACATTACAAACTATACTCAATCAATTGAAATAATCGTTAATAACGAAAAAGAACAAATTGAGCTTATTCAACATTTGGATCAAAGATTTAATGACGAGAACGTTTTATCATATGGTATTATTGCTGAATTTAGTGATGAAGTAATTGATTTACATGTGGATAGAGATTCAATCTATAAAGTTACTTATTATGCTTTAACCTTTGATAATATACTTGCTGTCGTACCACATCCTGATGAGTACAACACCGATCTATATGCAAGATCCTTTGTAAGACTTGATAACGAAGAAAAAACGATTTTATATTCAGATACAGTGGTATTTAATTTATTCGAAAATAAGAAAAATGATACAGATGCTTTTGCATTAAAGATTATTGATAAAGTTCTTAATATAACCATTATCGATACCATCGAGTTAACGATTGATTACACTAAATCACCTTATATAGTAACTTCTGCTCCTGAATATTTAAATGTCAATTTAACAACTGATTACAAGACTGTTGAACTCGGAATAGAAATCAAAAGTACGGGTTATAGATTTAGTAATAACATTACATTGAATGTGAATACAAAAAATATTTCTATTAAATCTATTTCATTCAACCCAAACTTTATTACTATCATTTACAATGATACAAACTGGTCAGGCATTTACTAAACACCGAAAATCGGTGTTTTTTTACCTCAATTACAGAAACTTATTTTCAGAATCAGAAAATACAACAATCCTAACAGTTTAACACTTTGAACAGCAAACTTTCTCTTGTATACTATTATCAAATATAAATGTAAACGCTTTTATATTCATAATGATATAGATAAGAAAGGGAGGATTATTATGGAAAATTCTTTTAAGCGTTTTTATGTTTCGCCTGAAATCGAGGTTATCGAGTTCGACGAAAAAGTGCATGCTAATTCAACATCTGTGAATGTTGATTCATGGTGGAACGGATAGGGGCGTACCACATGAAAAAAATATGGGGACTAGTAGCACTTCTCATGGTGGCATTTGTTGGTAGTTTATCTATCGCATATGCAGTTGGACCTATCGAAAGTATTGATGGAGCAAGTATTCGTACACAAGGTGTACAAGGTTTACGCTTCTATGCAAACTTAATCGATGTGGATGCTCAATCACATGGTTTTTATCTTCTATACGGAGATGCTTCGTTAGAAGATTTAGAAATTGCGATTGAAAATGATTTAGTTCATGAAGGTAAACAAGTCTTTAGAACTGAAGTTAATGGTATTGATGAAAATAATCAATTCAGTGTTGTATTAACTGGAATTCCTAATGTTGGATATATGCAAGATATTACTGCAATTCCATTTGCAGTGGTTGAAGGTGAAGAATACTTTGGCGCACCAGTTGTAAGATCAGTTGCTAAAGTTGCTCAAAAAATGCATCAAGCAAATAATCTAACACCTGAAACTCAAGCTATTTTAGATTACGTTCATGCTAATTATCACTCAATAGAACAATATAATTATGGTCATTACGGTGTGACAGGTTTATATACTGGTGATATCGTTAAAATCAGAACCGAATTCATTAAAGATTGGAACACTAAATTCAGCAAATCTTATGTTAACTTAAATCATTTAACGTTCGCACCAGATGCTAAAACAGGCAGTGGACAATCTAATACTTCGATTGCTGGTACGAATCTACAAAAATTTTTCAGTGACCCTATCTATGGTCCAAAATGGTCATGGTTATTAGATTTGTTTATTGATATCGGAGCAGGTTCAGTCCATACTGCTAAACAAGCAACTGCAATTAAAAATGGTGGGACTCACCCAACATTAACTTCAGATAATTTATATTATGGCGATATGCTAATTCATTCAATCTATAATTTATTCTGTTTAGATAATAAATTTAATAATAGTGACTCATCCACAATAAAGTTTGCTGACTATGAAACAAGTACCACAACTCAAGATAGATTATTCAAAGTTATCACATATAACAACTCAATAATGAAGGATGTTACAGAACTTTTACCTAAAAATACTGTAATAACTTTACCAACTCCTGTTGTAAAGGCTGGTTATGTTGCATCAACATTAACAATCAATGGAACAAACTACAATGTTGGATCTAACTATACATTAAATGGAATTTATCCAATTAGAGTAAATACTTCAGCTATTCAATATCAAATTTCTTATTTTGATGAAGATATTCAATTATCATTGAATCCATCAACATATACAGTTACACAAGAAATAACATTACCAACACCTATAAAAGAAGGTTATCAATTCCTTGGTTGGTATGATAATCCTTCATTTGATGGATCACCAATTACTAAGATTATGACTGGTTCAACTGGAAACAAAGTTTATCATGCTAAATTCGAAGAACTTCAAACTTATAGTGTGACATTTAACCTTGGTGATTATGGTTATACAGGGACAAAGACTAAAGATGATCTATGGAATGATTTTGCGACAGATTATTGGACATTTTATGGTCAAAATAATTTAGCACAAAAACCTACATTAGCAAATTTCAAGAATAAAGCTAACTTCAATACTTATGGACAAGTTTCAAGTGGAACATACGCCGGTCAACCTTGGACTATATACAGCGATTCAGTATACGGAATTAAATGGGGATGGTTTTTAAATTACTTGAGTCATATTGCAACCCTAACAAATTATACTAGCAAAGCTGCAGTGACTACTGATCCAGTAGAAAATTTATGGAGATATAACCAATGGGCATTTTGGAATGACACTTATAGAACAACTTTCCCAATTACTATGAATTTTACATCTATCGATATAAATCAAAGTTTCTGGAAATTCATTCCAGAATATCATGAAATTAAAATGGATTTTGATGAATCATTTACTTTATTAGGATCTTCATCATTCTCAATTTGGCATCCAAATTATGAATTTGTCGGATGGTTTGACGCAGCAGTTGGTGGAAATCAAATCACTTAAATCACTGAATTAACCTCAAACATCACATTATATGCTCGCTATCAATTAAAGTAACAACTTATTTAATCAAAAAGGCGTTATAGAAATCTATAGCGCCTTTCCCCTCAAACTAAAGGAACAATATGTTATATAAAATTGCAGATTTAATCATTCAAATGAATCCACAATATGAACCACTCAAATCTCAATCAATACCTTATTTATCAAGTGAGCATTTTCATGTTGATATTAGTATTCCAGATTTAACTACTTATGTAGAAAAATATCACCATGAAAATACTCACCTATCAATTGGTGAATGCGAGTACATCATTTATGGTTCATACTTCTATACTAAACTTATAGAGTTTGATGCTATTCTCTTACATGCATCAGCAGTTATATACAAGGATAAAGCATATTTATTCTCTGCACCTTCAGGTACAGGAAAATCAACCCATACAAGTCTTTGGGTTAAGTACTTAAATGCTTTTATTTTGAATGATGATAAACCAGCAATTAGATTTATAAATAATGAATTTTGGGTATATGGTACACCATTTACTGGTAAAACCGATACTGGTGTCAACGCTAAGTATAAACTTGGTAATATCGTATTTATCCAAAGAGCAACAGATAAAAATAAAATGATAGATTTAAATCCAAAAGATTCATTAAAGAATTTTTTAAGAGAAACTGTTAGACCTTATGAAGAAGATAAAATGGATAAAGTGCTTCTACTTTATGAAAAATTGAAAGCTACACATCCATTCAAACAAGTAAATGTTGATATTTCAAAAGATGCAGTTTATACATCACTTCATGGTTTAGGTTTAATCAGTGGCTTAGAATACACACTTGAAACTAAGGGTTTTGTTGTTACAAATATTAAAGGTTCTAGTATGTTACCGCTTCTAAAAGAATCCATAGATCAAGTCATGATTGAACAAAATAAAGATGTAAATCTTTATGATGTGGTATTATTTAGGAGTAAGGATAAGTTAGTTATTCATAGAATAATTAAACAAAAAATAGATTATTATTACATTACTGGTGACAATCAGTACAAATTAGAAAAAGTGCATAAAAATCAAATACTTGGGGTTGCTACTAACTTTATTAAGGATGGCATAACCATTGATCGCACAAATAAAGAGTATCAAAAATATGTCCATCAAATTGTTAAAACAAGATTCATAAGAGCAGTAAAAAGAAAAGTTAACAAAATATTCACAAGAAAGGAATTATGAATATGTCCATAATGAAAAAAATTACAGCTTGTCTATTCCTTATAGCAATCTCATTTCTTGTATCAATCGATCAAACCTATAGTGTAGGTGAAGAAAGTATTATGGAAACTGATATTGACCAAAGTCTACGTGCAGTTTGGATGACACCACTTGTAGGAGAACTTCCTGGCAATGTCACTGAATCCGTTTGGAAAAATCAATTCTTAAATGAAACTTTCCCAATCCTTGAATACTATAAATTTAATACAATTATTATTCATTTTAGATCACATAATAATGCGTTATATAAATCAACATTAAGTCCTAAAGCAAGTTGGTTTGCGAATGTAAACTTTAATACATTTGACCCAATGGCTTGGCTGATTGAAGAGGCTCATAATCGAGGTATTGAAGTACATGCATGGTTAAACCCATATCGTGTTGCATCTGGTTCTACTGACTTAATGCAATATAAGTCTGGTACAATTCCATCTGCAAATCCTCAAAATAATACAGCTAATTTACTATCATATAACGGTGCTACAATTTTAAACCCTGGTTTACCAGCAGTTAGAAGTTTTTTCGCTGACGTAGTTGAAGAAATCATTACCCAATATGATGTTGATGGTATTCACTTTGATGACTACTTCTACATTAATTTAGGTGCAAATGGTGCAACTTCAGGTGATACAACAATTCTTAGTGAGCCAGACCAAGCAACTTTTGTTACCTACGGTGCTGGTTATAATACAACAAGTGCAACATCAAAAGCTGACTGGCGTCGTCATCAAGTAAACTTAATGGTTGAAATGATTCACGATCGAATAAAAACTTATAACACTACTCACAATAAACATATTCAATTTGGTATTGCACCAACTGGTATTTATAAAAACGGAAATGGTGTTGTTACATATGATGCTAATGGAAATGCAATAACTACTGGTTCTGCCACCAATGGTCAAGCCCATTATTCTTCATATTTATTTGCTGATTCGTTAAAATGGATCAATGAAGGTTGGATTGACTACATGATGCCACAAAGTTATTGGGCAATCGGTCACCCAATTGCAGGTTATTATAATGTTATGGGTTGGTGGGATAAAGTTGTTAAGTATAAAGATATTAACCTTTATTCTGGTATCGGAGTTTATATGGCAGATTCAGCCAGCGAAACATATACTTGGAAAACTGACATGTATGATTTAAATAAACAATTTAATTTCTTAGAAACACTTGAAAACACTCAGGGTATTAGTGTTTATAGTTATCAATATTTAAGATTAGGTTATAACCAAAGAAATAACCCAACCGCAAAGAGTGCACAACAAATAGCTAATGCAGCACATCATTGGAATGAATATTCAATTCTTCCAGAATTAAAGAGTGAAGATCCAGTACAAGTAGATGGTATCTCTTATATTTCTCATAATGCTGGTACACTAACATTTAATACTGTTGATAACGCTAAATTTTATTATATATATCGTTCAAATGGTTCATTAACATATTCAAACTCTGAAATCATTGGTGTAGTTCGTGACAAAGACCAACCTACTTTAACATTCGCAACCGGTGATAATTCAAATAACTATAACTATGGTGTTAGAGCATTATCTGTAACAAATCACTTAGGACCAACTGTTGCTGATATTATTTCAGTCGTAGAAGGTGCCTCAATTAGAAATCAAAGTGCTGAAGCTTCTCAAGGTTTAAGATTCTACGCAGAACTTGCTGAAGGTCAAACAGTTGATTCTAAAGGCTTCTACCTAGTTTATGGTGCTACAACATTCGCAAATCTTCAAAATGCTATTAACAATCCAGTTTCTGGAAAAATTATCGTAAATAGTAAGCAAGTATTTAAAGTAAATGTAGGTGGTTTAGATGAGGATAATCGATACAGTGTTGTCTTAACAGGTATTCCTGAGATTGGTTATGCAACTAAGATTACCGCGTACGCTTACTATGTTAAAAATGGTGTTGAAGTTTTAAGTAATTCATCATCAACACGTTCAATTGGACAAGTTGCCATAAATATGGAAAAATCAGGCAATGTTTCATCAACAACTTCCGCGATTATTGCATCATTAGCAGCAAACTTTAATGTAACTCAAATAACTGTTGATGGTATCAGTGTATCTGGTTCAATATATGAAGTGGATAGATTAAAACTTAAAGCCGAATTTATTAAAGACTGGAATACGAAGTTTGGAAATACTTTAAATAGTAGTGCAAGCATTACAAATTTCCATAATCAAATGAAAGTTGGCTTAACAGATGGTAATAGTGCCAACTACAATTTATCAGCTTCAAATATCTACAAATTCTTTAATGATTCAATATATCGTTCAAAATGGATTTGGTTATTAGATTATTTAATTAGTATAGATTCAACAACTCACACAACAAGACAAGCGAATGCTATCAAAGGAGATGGTACATTTGAATCTTTCCAAACCTGGAATGCGATCCATATTTCTTCTAGCATCTATAACTTCTTTAATAGATCACATGAAGTAAATGGATTTACAGCAATTAACTTCCTTGAGTCAAATGAAGCTTCAGTTGGTTTCTACCAAGAAGTTACACAATTCAGTAATTCAATATTAATTGACATTGATAATTACACATTAGCACCAAAAAACTAAAACTTAAATAAAAAACAAGCCGTCAAAAGCTTGTTTTTTTAGGTATTTGATTCTAATTACCAACAGTTTTCATCTGTTCCTTTATAATGCTTACTAAGTCCACCAATGGATGTTTCCTTATAATCAGTGTGCATTGATAACCCTGTTTGGTACATCGTTTCAATGACAGTATCAAATGAAATCTTTCTAGAATCACTTAAAAAGTATGCTAAACCACATGCATCAATCGCACGAAGTGCTGCAACTGCGTTTCGTTCAATACATGGAATTTGAACAAATCCATTAATGGGATCACATGTTAAACCTAAGTGGTGTTCCATTGCAATCTCTGCAGCATACTCAACTTGATTAAGTGATAAATTAAATAATGTAGCATGTGCTGCAGCAGCCATTGAACATGCTGAACCAACTTCTGCTTGGCAGCCAGCAACAGCACCTGAAATAGACGCATTATGTTTGATTAAATTTCCGAATAATCCAGCAACCGCTAATGCTTTAATGATTTTTTCATCCGTAATAAACTTATGTTTATGTCTCATATAATATAAGACAGCAGGTAAAACACCACAAGCACCACACGTTGGTGCCGTAACAATGATTCCGCCGGCTGCATTTTCTTCAGATACTGCAAATGCATAAGCACTTACTAAGCGATTCTCAGTGATTTCAGCAGGTTCATTCTTCATTGCTTTTTCAAAAAGTGTCTTTGATTTTCTTTGAACTTTCAATGGTCCAGGAAGTACACCATCTGTTTTAATTCCTCGTTCAACAGCAGCTTTCATTGCTTCCCAAATTTCTTTTAGAAAATCAACGATTCCTTCACCTTCAAATTTTAATACATAATCATATAAACTTAATTTATGTTCTTTACAATAAGCCTTAATCTCATTAAAAGATTTATGTGGGTAAACTTGTACTTCTTCTGATTCTCTACCAACAAAGACAATTCTGCCACCACCTGTAGATTTAACCTCATCAGTTGAAATCAATTTATCACCATTATATCCAAAAACAACAATTGTATTTGCAAACTTTTCTAAATCTATTTTTGTTGCAAACTCAATTGTTCTTGGTGCTACTGATTGTAACATTGCATCCTCAGTTAAATGTCCTTTACCTGTTAAGGCTAATGAATTATATAAAGTCACACGAAAGTGTGTGATTTCAGGATGTTCATCTTTAATAATTTTCATTGCTTTTGCAGGACCCATAGTATGTGATGAAGATGGACCGTGTCCAATTTGATAAAGTGATCTTAATGATAGCATATTTATACCCTCTTTACATAAGCATATTATAGCATTTTTAAAACAGTTTTTATATAAAACAAAATAAGGTCTAACAAGTAAATTGACAGACCTTATTTTTATTTTTGAATTTAATGTGAAATCAAATTTTTTAGTGCAATTTCTCTAGACATAATTTACTTAGGTTTATCATACAAATTACAATATGTTAATTGAAATTAAGTTTAGACAATAGTAAATTAAATATCATTTATTTTTATGCTTTTGATATCTCCATATTCTAAAGATATCAATAAATAAAAACACTACTAAACAGATACTCGATAAAACTATCACACTGGTTTTTAATGAAACACTAGATAAATATATTGATGTAAATATGATGATTAATATTGGATATGCATAATGACTTATCTTTTTCAAATATTTAATTGTCTTAATACCAAAATTTCTTTCACAATGTACATTAATAATCTCTAGAAGTGACATAACTGTTTGGAATAAAAGGTATGAAAGTGAGATAATAACTAAGAATCTAGTGCTGTTAATCATTGATATTACAATTAATGTTATAACAAAAGCAATAAAAATATAAGTTAGAATAAATTTCAATCGTCTTCTCAATATAACATTGGAATTTATTTTTTTGAAGAAATAACCGAATACTTTAGCAATCAATGTTAAAATAAGTTCACCAAAAACCTCAAAAAATAACTGTAATATAAAAAGTATTAAATCTTCCATTTAGTATCCGTTTCCAACAATAAAGTTTTTTATTAACTAAGTTGTTTGATCTTTTTATTGTAAAAACCTTAATTCTTTAATTATATGAAACCTATCGGAATGATTAAATTGGTTATGTTTTTTTCATCTTAAATGACTTCTTTTTACCTGAAAAAGTCCATTGAAACTTATTAGAAAAATAATAAGTGGTATACCATAAACTCTAAAGAATGGTGCAAGTATCAACGTAAATACAGCCATCCACGCTCTAAAATTATTAACGGTTTTTAGTGACTCTACAAAATTATTCCAATCAAATGATATGCCAAAAGCTATAAATACTGAATCTAATGTTACAGTAAAAGCAATCATTGTAAGCAAACTTAAAATTAAAAATATAAGCATAATTAATCTTTGCATATACTACCCCAAAATAGTCGTAAATATACAGTCATTATAACACAATAATTTATAGCCATCATATCGTGATATTCAAATTATTTTCTAATTTATATACACACCTTAACTATAAAAACGAATAGTTTCTTGCACATCATCATAAACTAATTTTAGTACACAGTTTTATTAAACTGATAATTAGAATCTTTTTTATTACCAAATAAAAAAGGTCTGATATTGTATCAAACCTATGCATTCAATATGGGTTGTGTAACCTATTTTAATACAATTACGCACCCCTGCATGAATTTGCACACCCCAAAACTATAGCTTAGTAAAAAGCATTTATTTTTTTGGACAGTTTTATTATAAAACTACTGATAAAAAATCATGCAAACATAAGAAAAACCCTAGAAAGATTAAATGTTTTACCCATCACTGTGATATTCATCGATTGATAAAATGATTCAAAACTCGTTTCTTCTATTGAACCCGATTCATGAAGCCATTCGAGATTATGTTTTTTATCAGCTAAATAGCCATCTAGTGTCATACATCCATAGAAATAGATACCCATGACAACCCTCCTCACAACTAAATTAAATCTGGATTAATAATCAATTCAAGTTTATTTTTAGATAATATCTTAATCGTTTTATTATTAATAATTTTAATATATCCTAATTCTTCAAATTTCTTAAGTCTTCGACTGAATGTTTCTGGTGTAATCCCTAGTTGTGAGGACAGATTTATCTTTGTTGTTTTAAAATAAACTAAATCATGCATTTGAAGATCTAAAAGCAATCTTGCAACCTTTGCATCTGCAGAATAAAGATTGCTTTGTTCAATCATCGATTCAGCACGATCGAGTCTACTTAATAACTCATTCATCATCTTAATACTTAATGCAGGACTTTGACCCATTAATTCTTTTAAACTGCTATTTTCTACCAAACAAACTACCGTGGGTTCAATCGCTTCAGCATATGTTGAAACTGAATTTTCTTTAAATAATACAAGTTCACCTAAAAAATCACCATGAGATAATATCCTAATCACTTGTTCTTTACCATCATCTGAATATCTAGTAACTTTAACTTTACCTTGATGGATCACATATAAACTATTCAGCACATCCCCTGATTGATAGATGAAATCCCCTTTTTCTAATCTTTTGTGTTTTGAAATCATAATGATTTTATCGAGTTCATCCACTGATAAATTTTTGAAAATAGGGACTGCCTTGATGCAGTTGCTAGGCTCTAAATCTTTTCTCATGGTAACCTCACTTCTTAGATTTATGTTTTAATAATCGTATTGCATTAAGAATCACAACAAGCACTGATAATTCATGAACTAACATCCCCATTGACATGGTGACTTTTTTAAATAAAACACCAATCATTAAAAAGGAAACGATAACTAAAGCAAAGATGATATTTTGAAACATATTGATTTTAACCTTTTTACTGATTTTAATCGCAGTTGATAATTTAGATAAATCTTCACTCATCAACACTACATCTGCAGTTTCCATCGCCAAGTCTTTTCCCACACCACCAATTGCAACAGATGCAGTAGCATATGAAAGAGCTAACGCATCATTGATGCCATCGCCAACGAAAATGGTTTGATGATGTTCTTGATAACTTTTTACGATATTTGCTTTATCTTCGGGTAACAGTTTTGCATGGTATGTCTTAATGCCGACTTCATCTGAAACTTGCTTAGCAACACGATCTTGATCGCCTGTTAGCATGATAATATCTTTAATACCTAATGATCTTACTTCTGAGATAACCTTCTTGGCATGATTTCTTAATCCATCAGCAATCGCAAACAAACCTAAAACTCTTTGTGGATCTGCCATGATTAATGTAGTATAGCCCATATCTTCAAATGCATCAATTGTTGATGCGACTTCATTCTTTAATGGAAATTCAAGTATTTTATTGTTACCGATCATGTACCTAATGTTATTATACTTGAATTTGACGCCTTTTCCAATGATGAGTTCCGATTCCTTTGGTAGATCATGAGTTGTTAAAGATCTTCTTCTTGCTTCATCAATGATAGCTGATGCTAAGGGATGTTCACTATATGATTCACCAATCGATGCTATTCTAAGCAGTTCATTTTCATCATAATCAAAGGTGTAAATCTTTTTCAGTTCAGGTTTTCCTTGAGTTAACGTTCCCGTTTTGTCAAAAAATAATAGATTACCCTTCGCTAATCTTTCAATCGAATCGCCACCTTTAAACAAGATACCTTTCTTTGCAGCGTGACCAATACCTGCAACAAATGACACAGGAGTAGCGATTACTAATGCGCCAGGGCATGCAATAACAAGCGCTGTTATGGCTAAGCGGATATCTTTTGTTAAAAAATAGAGCACAATCGATAATATGACAATCAGTGGTGTGTAATATCTTGAGAATACTTCCATAAATTTTTGAGTTTTAGCTTTTTTATCTTGAGCTTCTTCTACCATATGAATCATTCTTGCTAAGGTTGTATCCTCTCCAACATGAGAAACTTTCATTTTCATGTATCCTGTTTGAAGCAATGTGGACCCTAAGATAGCATCCCCTATGCCTTTTTCAACAGGTACGGACTCACCTGTGAGTATTTGCTCATCAATCAAGACAGATCCTTCAATGATAATGCCATCTGTAGGTATTTTTTCACCAGGTTTAACTAGCAAGATATCATCAATATTTAGAGAATCTAATGAAACGATTTCTTCTTGATGATCAAGAAGTCTTCTTGCTTCACTCGGTTTTAAATCTAATAATTTCTTTAATGAACTTCTCGTTTTCTCTAGTGCTGATTTTTCCAAGATATGTCCTAATGTAAACAGGTAAGTGACTGCTGCTGCTTCAAAGTAATCACCAATTATAAAAGCAGCAACAACCGCAATGGTTACGAGTAAGTCAATACCAATCATTTTATACCATAAATCCATAAAAGCTTTCTTAAATATGTGATATCCTGCAAGTATCGTCAGTACACTCATTAAGGCAATCGCTATCAATGATTGCTCGAATTTGTTGAAGACGATTGAAATCAGGAACAAGATGGACAAACTCAAGATATATACATGTTTTTTAGTCCACGTTAGATATTTCATTTGATCTCGAGTATTTTATATCCAAGATTAGAAATTGTATGACCTAAATCATCTGATGATGTGATGGATGGATCATAGAGAATTTCTACTTTTGATTCGTTAAATTTCACTTCAACACTACTAACACCTTTTTGTTTACCCATAGTTCCCTCAATTCTTCTAATACATGATGGACATGTTAATGTTTCTAATTGTATCATCGTTTTTTTCATTTTTTATTCACCCTTTCTACCTATAGTATATCTATATTAAAAAATAAAAACCTTGACCTAAATCAAGATTTTGTTGAGTAGTTAAGGTTAAAAATAATAAAAATTAAAAAAACTAGTTTAGTTTGCTTTATATACAAAAAAGACTCCTTTGCTCAAGATTAGGTATTATGACTATACCTTCTCTCTAACTTTTTGGAGTCAGTTCATTGTTATATGTGTGATACTACTTATTTTAATACAAATTAGCGCTACATCATTATTTTAACACCCCTATAAAACATCTGAGGCTGTAAATAGCAATTATCTGTGTTTCTTAATTTATTCAATGATTAAACCGATAGAAACTATAAATGTCAACATAAGAATGTGTCTTATTTAACAGTTTATATGATAGATAGATTGGCACTAAAAAGGTATTTTTCACCATGAAAACTTGGCATAAAGGTTTAATATAGGTTCCTCTTCATTATAAACTACTATATCATTTGTAAAATCCCATGGGATTAAACCATCTTTATCTTTGTACCAACCCAAAAATGTTTTATTACTAATTTTAGGGTTATTAGGGATAAATTCAATAAGTTGATTTTCATAGTGATCAATCAAATATAAGTCTTCACTTGAATCCTCAAATAAATTGAAATAATAGTGAACATTAGCTCGATTTAAAAAATCTAAATCGGTTTTAACGTAGCTAGGATAAAATATATCAATATATTTACTGTCATATCCTGTATAAAGTGATGATACATGCAAATAATAATTACTAAAAATGTATTCAATGTTTTCTAATGACAAGGCATATCTAAAGATATAGATATTACCAAGTATGTATAATCGTTTTATTGTTTTACTACTTAAACTTCCTCCTCCAGTTGACATAAATGATGGTTCTTTACCTATGCCAGTAACCCTATAACCGTCTATCTCAATGGGTATGATGAGTGTTTCTAATGATTGTCCAGCTTCTGTTAACCCCATAATTGTAGCTTTTTCATCATAAATTGTATAAAAAAATAACTCAGACTCCAATAGATTTTCCTTAGGAGTACAACCTGAAATAACAATAATTAATACCGAAAAACAACAAATTATGATTTTCTTCATTTTAATTCCCCCATTATAATATTATCTTATAGTATTTTAAGTGATGTGTTACATGAAAATTTATACATCATTAGTAATTGCTAGTAAAATCTACTTAGACTATAACTAAATCATTTAACACTTAGGTTTATTACCTAATTATAGCATAGCTAGATGATTTATTTGGCTCTTTTTAAAGCAGCCAAGTGAATCTAAAAAAGAAAGGTCTGATAATGTATCAAACCTATGCATTCAATATGTGTGATGCTACCTATATTGAAAAAAATTAGCACCACATCATTATTTTTTAGCACCCTATAAAAGCGGTTTAACGAAGCGGAGTCTTGAAAATAACTGTTTGTGGGTATTTGTGTTGAGTAAAAACTACCTTAATGAGACTGCTCTGTTTCTATTATATGATTAACTACTCCCCTGCTCATTAACATTATCAATCCAGTTGCACCACAATCCGGACAATACTGTCGGAGTCCCTGATTAACTCCATCATCATAAGGTATCATAATCCAATCGTGATTTTCTAAGATATATGCTCCATCTGAACAATAAGAACGATGTTTTAGATTATTATATTTAACATAATGATGTGTATAAGAGTGAACATGTGGGTTAGGAGAAACATGAAATACAAATGGACCAGTTGATTCCCAATAATATCCTTTTACTCTGATATAAATAGTTTGACCGTTCATTAATGACATTGTTATACTAAAATTAGTATCAACGCCAGAATCATTATCATATGCTATTCTTCCAGTGGTGCTTTCACCTGCCACAATGTTATTAAATACGTCACCATATGTATCAGTTGTTCCAGTTGTATTAAATGTATAGTGACCACTTGATGGTGCAGTGAACTTAAACCAATGCAAATAACTCGTACCTTTAATGTATAAAGTTGAAGTTGATGATCCAGCATAAACAGTTGTTACTGTAGGTAGATTTAAAACGAATGTTTCAGAAAAATATGGACCAGTATGAGGTGAGTCTGTTTGTTCTGCTTTAACGTTCCACTTTATTGAAGCAGCGTTTGAATTTAAGATGGATTGCCATTGTGTAGTAGATAATGTGTAACTTGTAGTATTTCCAACATTTTGAGAAAATATAGTCGTTCCATCAGAGTTTTTAACATATACAGTGAATTGGTTATTTGGATGGTTAGTACTTCCGTTATAATTATCCCATGTCAATGTTGGTCGATAGAAAGTTGCAGTCGAATTGTTTGCAGGACTTATTGGTTGAGCAGCAATATTATAGTATGATAACAATTTTCCTAGAGATTCATCACTTTCATCAATTCCTAAAGTTTGTATAAAATCTGACAGGTTCCATAGTATTGGTGGAAAGAATGGAACGGCATCCCTAACCTTATTAAATAATCCTATTTCTCCATAGTATACAGAATCTCGTGTTTCTGATGGACTATCATCCATCAAATCATATAATAATCTAGATACTACCCACTCGTTTCCTTCGCCATATAAATAACTACCGTGAGTTTCTATGTTTCTAGTCATACAGGCACTATCACCTGCATTTCTAACGCCAACATATCCCGTTCCATATCTTAGCTGTGAAACTACGGAGTAATAAGATCCAAATCCCTCTACCCATGCTAACATACTACCTATGTTTTTTCCTTCAGTATCGATTAAATTCATATCAGCGCTATGATTTGACGGCCAAAAATCATGTAAACCATATAAATCTCCTAACATTATGAAACTTACACTTATACTTTGACTAAATCAAAGTCCCTTAATGTAATCATATTATTTATATTAAACCCTCATATAAACCACACTCACTTTCTAGAAGAAAGATCTTAAAACGCAGTTAAATTTGATTATTATGTAAAATACTCATTATAATCTTTTGCTTAATCTATTTCCCACCAATAAGGCATTTGTCTCCAATCAAACTTGATTGTGTCATCTTCTTTTAGGAAGAATAAAAATGAAACGTCAATCTCTTCTATTTCGTAATCACCTAGTAGATCATCTGTTTCAACAATTGTACGTCTAATTTCAATTGCAATCACTCCCCTATCTAAAGGAATATCTTTAAAATCAATATCTAAACTAAACTCCTTTTGATATTCGATTGTCGATCCCCACGCTAATGGTCTGGGATTTAAGATTTCATTTTCTTCATCTAAAAAACTTCTATTAGGAAAGTACATTTCGTATTGAGAAAATAGGTGCTGAGGAGTATAATCTGGGTTTACTGTGAAATAATTTGCAACATAAACCGTAATTTTATGGTTCAAAATCTCAGGTTCTTCGTTATTACTATATAGATGTCCATAGTTGAAAGTAACTAGAACTGGAGTGCTCAATTCATATTCTGTCTTTTCCATCTTTAAACCAACATAGCCTGGAAAGAGTTCTGGAGCTCCACCACCAACTTTATAGCCAGCTGATAAACCCCCAGTTGCTGTTCCACCATTATTTAATAGTAATACTACACCAACTGATAGTATTGAAATAAATACAACTATCAATGAAGCATATCTCAATTTTAGTTTGGGATATTTCATTTTATTTGGTGTTAATTCTCCAATTTTCTCTAGAATTCTTTGCTCCATATAGTCTGAAACTAATGGAATCTCTTTATTAAAATTCATTAATTTCTGTTCGATTGTCATTTGATAGTTACCTCCCACTTATTTTTAAGTGTTTTAATTGCTCTTTCGAGTCGCTTTCTAACATTCTCTTCTGAAATTTTTAGTGCACTAGCAATTTCTTTATTGGACAATGCTTCTGCATATTTTAAAATGATAACTTCCTTGAATTTATTGTCTAGGAAACTAATTATATCTATAATATTTGATTCTTCAATAATGTTCGATGATTTAAGATTGTTCACTTCGTCATCTTTAAAATGATAAATATGCTTATTTTTCTTAATCATGTTTTTACAATTGTTTATTGTCATCCTAATTAAGTAATACTTTTCTTGATCATCATTTATAAATGATTTATTGAGATGATAAAAACTGATGAATGAATCTTGCATTACATCTTCTGCATCATCATGCATTTTCAAATATGAATAGCATATATTAAAGATCATCTGCTTATACTTATGATACTTTTCCCTAAAAATGTTCTCGTTCATTTATCCATTTTCACCTTTCTTCACCTATAAAACAATCAAGGAGAGATTTTTGTGACAACTTTTCATTATTTACGTCATTTTATCATACTATTTTGATAAATCTGATTATATCTTAATAAAGAGTCCATATTAACTTAAGAATAAATCTATATCTATTTGAGTATCATACCTAGTATCTTCAACTCTGTTTATCACTTTAGTCTCCAGTTCAATAAGTTTTATATAAATATCAAAATATTTAGTATCAGTAATTAATATTCCTAGATGTGTCAGATTAAAAATAATGTATGCTGTTACATGAAAAGTGGAATCATCATCTAAAGTTGTTATTCTATTGTTTACCACCAACCGTTCCTAACATTTCAGTGATTGCGTTGATAGTGATTAAAGCTCTTTTTGGTCTGACAAAATACTAAAATCAATATCCATTAAAAAATTATCATAACTCTTCTCTGTAAATGGTCTATGCAATATATAAATAATATTCAATAATGTATTGATAATTTGTGATAAGTCCGATTCATCTTCTTAACTTCGCTAAAGAGTTCATATCCAAATAAATTACGATATTCAATAATTTTAAATAGAGTTGAATGCAATCTAAACTATTTATCCTTTAATTTTAACGCTTGTGTGATTCTCATAAAAAAAAGTCCCCTTCTCTTTAGATTGAAGGTATTATTATACCTTTTATCCAAGATTTGGAAACTATTTCATTGTCTAATGTGTTAGGGCGACTATTTTGATGCATTTTCGTACCCCTTCAAAAAAATCGTACCCCATAATTTTATTCATAACAAGTGTGATGCTACCTAATTCAATGAAAATTAGCACCCTTGACAGCTATTTTAGCACCTCTATAAAAATCGCTTAACAATGATAAAATCACATGTACATCCAAACAAAAATTGTTTTTTTCATTATGCCCCTACATAATAATAGTAATAATAAAAATTATATGATCGTAATCTTTATTAATATTTTAACATATACCACTAGTATATGATATGAAATTCTATAAACGCATCATAATAACACGGTGTCAAAATCAATAAATAATAATACTCTATAGTTTTTCAATTGATTATTATGTAAAGGTAGAATAATCAAATTTGACTTTATTCTCTGAATTCAAACGCAAAAAAAAGACTTGATAGTATTATCAGGTCTATTTAAGTCAATTATGTATAGTTACCTCCTCAAATATTGAAGGACTGTATTGATTTCATTCATTATTCGTCCACACGGCATATAATGTAATGGATTTACTTCTCGGTGCGGGTTTAGTAAAATCATATAAGTTATCAGCACTGCTGGTTTGTGACCAACCTATAAAAGTATATCCTTCTTTTGTTGGTGGTTCTGGTTCTTTAACGTGATCTTCATCATCATAACTTAGAAAATAAAGTTCATTACCATCATAGAATGCTGCTTTCGAAGCAGTGAAGTAAACCGGATGACTTTTCTGATATATCTCAAGTAATGATTCAACAACAATAACTTCAGCATCTAGTTCAAATGAACCTTCTATATCAATTTTTTCATCATCTAGCAAAATGACATATTTTAAATTAGGTGATTTTGAAAATGCACCCAATAAAATCTTTATACCCCGTCTGACAATGATGACTTCTAGCTTTTCGCTTTCAATACTTTTATGACTATCAGTAAAGAATAAACTGACTACTGATCCGAGTTTGACCGGTAATCCATTTATTTCTGTTGGAAAATCAATGAATGTTCGTTCCAATCCATCATCTGTTAATTTATATACTTCAGCATATCCATTAACCTCTTTATAGTAAAAGATATCATAGACTTTATCATTATCTGTTGTGAGACCACATCCTGTTAACAAACCTAGAAACATGCAAAACATTATTGCGCTAACTATCTTTTTCATTACTCATCCTCGCTTTAATGTAAACTTTATCTTAATAAATAATTAACCTATTAAAATTAAAACCTATCTCCCGGTATCGTAAGCATATTAATACTATTATTACTCATTATTGTCTTCAATCATCTGCAAAAATAAAAGGAAAACAATTCTTAAACACAAAATACAATAGTATCTTCTTGAGAGCTTACATAATATGACTTTAATTGACCATCTTTCTTTAAGATTATTCTATCATATCGTAGAATCTTATATATAAAATTTTATAAAGTATCACGTTAACTTGCTGTATAATCTCAGTCTTAGTCAAGTAAGGTGGATTTCATCTTTTTTAAAATCGTGTGATAATGCAAATCTAAAACTTTAACATTTCTTGCACAATGCTGATTAGATTACTCCTTTTTATGGACCTATCTTTGTTTGATGTTGATACTGAGATATTTCACTACAGATGATAACTGTCATCGTTTCTGGATAGAATAGCAAATAGAAATACGAATAGCGAATTCCATTCATTCCTTGTAAAACTAAATAATTATATTCCCTACTCAGATCAGGTCTATGCTCTGCAGGAATGTTTAATTCTCCTGAAGAAGACCCTAAACCATTTATAGCATTTATAAACCATGATTCAAAATCCTCTGCACTGCTATGATTTTCTAGGACACATAGGTACCACCTTTGAGAAATAAAAAGTGATATTATTATATCCTTGATACTTATATTTTATCATACATCATTTTCTAGATGTGTGGCTTTTTTAATTAAAGCCTTTTATAGTTCGATATTCAACTGGTGTTAAGTAATCTAATCGATAAGCTACTCTATGATGATTAAAATAATCTACATAGATTTCTATAGCTTTTTTGATATCAACAAAGTCATGTAATTTTAGATAGTGTTTCAAATCACCTTTGATCCATCCAATAAGTGATTCAATGACTGGATTATCTGTAGGCGTTCCTGCTCGACTCATTGATCTGGTGATTGGATATGTTTGATGTGTCTTCTCAAACTTAACGGATGAATAAACTCTACCTTGATCACTATGTAGGATGGTATGGTGTTCACCATATCCCCTTTGTTCTTTGATGCGTAAGAAATCTTCTAAACTTCTTAAATGATTCATCACACCATTACCATGATGATAATTAGCTAGGTCATATCCTACAATCTCATTATTAAAAACATCGATGTGAAGATTTAAATCATATTTCTTTTTCTGATGTATAATTATGGTTGTATCTGTACATACTTTCTCAAATGGTCTTCTTGTTTGCCAATTTCCACCTATGACATTTGGAAACTTATCCGATACACCTTTTGGTCTTCTAAACGCTCTTCTACGCGCTTTAGAATAGATGCCCATTTCTCTAAAACACTGATACATTAAGTAACTTGATACTATCCATCCTGTATCATTGAATATATCTTTTCTAACTGCTCTATACCCTTTTTCAGGATGGATAGTATGGTAATTATTAATGAGCTGTTTGAGTGTTTCTTTTGTTTCTTGTTTTGGTGTTTTAATATCTATTCTCATTAACCATCTATAATATCCACTCCTACTAATTCCGATATATTCACACAAGTCGTTTATATAGTATTTAACTCTGAACTTATGGATCAAACTATACTCACAATTTAGAAGTTGTTTTTTTTTA
>NZ_JAQLOJ010000014.1:0-48246 GCF_057808485.1 Acholeplasma sp. ORD1043
CAATTAAATAAAGCGTTCCAATTCTGGTTTGGTTCATTAACAACTAATCGTGCTGGTTTACAACAAGCAGCTGAAGAAGATATTTTAACAACTGTACATTTTAGAAACTTTAATGTAGAGTTTGAAGAATTACCTGCTTAATTACATTATTTATTCAAAATAGGGCACTCATTTGAGTAGCCCTATTTTTTATTATATCGTATAAATTTATTTGTGATATTTAAACATAAATTAAATAAAAATGTTATAAAACGTTACAAAATGTTTCACTTTACATAAAAATGTTGTATAATTGTGCATGTACACAAAAATAATATATTTTAATATGGGGTAGAAATATGAAACCGATAGTAAGATTTAAAAGTATTAATATTAAAAACATTAAGAATGTTAAAGAAGGTAAAATTGTATTTCCTGATTATAATCCTGAAGCGGAAATTAGAAATAACATTCTTGGGATTTATGGCCAAAATGGATCTGGGAAAACAACAATCGTTAATGGTTTTAGAATAATTCAACTTTTATTTGCTGGAGTTTCAATTGCACCAGCTTTATATCTGTGTACTGTCAATACTTTATCAAGTGCAATTGATGTCGAGTTAACAATTCATGGTGACAATTATCAACTTTTAGTAGGTTATACTGTTAAATTCTCTAAGCTTGGTAAGATTGAAGAAACGTTAACTTATACTGATGTATTAACTAATAAAAAATCAAAAGTGTATTATTCTGAAGAGACTGTTCAAAAAGAACAAGTATTTAATCCGTTAAATAGAAACGTCGATTTTGGTGTAAATAGAAACACGATTGTAAGTTATCTTGTTAACATTCAGAAGTCGAGAAATGAATTTCAAAGTTTTTTCTTTAATGATGAATCAAAGAGTTTACTCAATGACAATTTGAAAGATGAAAATTTTAAAGAGATTATTAACATCATACCTGAGTATGCAAAAACAAAATTTTTAATCATTGATCATGCTCGTTCTGTCATGTCTGCTGTAGGACTTGAACATCCAATCAGTTTACTAATTAATGATAATGAGGGCAATAGAGTTTATACAGAGAATATTTTTAGTGGCTATAAGAATCAAAGTAACTCAAATACATTACAAAGTTTAAAAAATGGCATAACATCTGTTAATCAAGTCGTATCTCAACTGATTCCAAACTTTCAATTTCAAATTAAGAACGAAAAAAGGATTCCGAATCCATTGGAAGAAATATATGAGTTTGATTTTTTGGCAAGTAGAGATGGCATGGAATTTCCTTATTCGTTTGAATCTGATGGTGTAAAAAGTTTAGTCAGTTATATAGCATGTTTAATTCATATGTATAATCAAGAAGATGTTATTGTAATTATTGATGAATTTGATTCATCTATATTTGAGTATCTATTAGGTGAACTACTTCAAGTTGTTAAACAAGGAAGTAAAGGCCAATTCGTATTTACGTCTCACAATCTTAGAGCATTAGAAGTGCTAGATACTAAAGATGTTTGGTTCACAACAACAAATCCAGATAATAGATATATTCAATTTACAAATATTAAAAATAATCATAATTTACGAGATGTGTATTATCGCACAATTCAACTTGGTGGTCAAAAAGAAGAGGTATATAAAGCCTGCGATCAAGCAGAAATTAGAAGAGCTTTTTCTAAGGTGTAAATTATGAAAAAAGTTTGGATGTTCGTCGTTGAGGGAGATAGTGAAGAAATCTCTTTAGATATTATTATTAAACATTATTTTGGAGTAGATAAATCAATTAGATTTTTAGTTATGAATGCAGATGTAGTTGCTGATAAAAGCCCTGAAACTAAACTGATAAATCGAATTGAAAATGAATTGAATGTTTATAAATTGCGATTAAATGATTTAGAAAGAATTATTCATATAGCTGATGTTGATGGATGTTTCATCAATGAATCTTCAATTATTGAGATTCCAAATTCTAAAATTGAATACAAGACCGACACTATTGAATGTTCAAATAAAATAAGCATAAAATAAGAAAGGCAGAGGATTTTTCCAATAGTTATGCAGATAGAATTGCTGATTTTATCGTACTAACTAGAGGCCTAACTTTAGGGTTAACAAGGGATGAATTACTAATATGGTTACAAAAAGATACGAATTCATTAAAAAAGGCATCAAATATCTACTATCTTTTTGATGCAGGGGTATTAAATGAAAATTAATAAAGAAAATGCATTTAAATTTTGGGAATCTATCTATGGAAATCAAGTTCTTGTTGCTGATTGTTTTGGGTCTTTAATGTATAAAATGGATTATGGTGATTTTAAAACCATGCGTAGTTATAAAGATGGTAACTATAATTTTGGTTGGACAATTGATCATATCCTTCCCATAAAGTTAGGGGGCACTGATGATAATAATAATCTTGAACCGATGCATTGGGAGAATAATCAAGCAAAAGGTGATCACAATGTATTTGTGATAGATGGAGTTACATATGCAGTATATCGTTGTAAAATGACGGTAGATGGCTATAGAGGATACGGTATTATTAATCAACAAACTGGTAAAAGAATTGATTGGAAGGCCGCGACAAATAAACATTTTTAATTTGTACTTAGAAATGGGGCACTCATTTGAGTAGCCCTATTTTTTATTCCTATTTAGTTGTAAATATCTTAAAAAGATATATAATCAATATGTCATAAAAAATATACATGATGAGAAGCGTTGTAGGTGATACATATGTTTGATAAAAAGAATAACCCGGATCAAAAAGTCCTGGATGCTTTAAACAAAGCAATCAAGAAGTTTAAAGCCAAATTGAAATTCCAATTTTATGATGTTTCACCATTCAAAAAAATAGCTAATGATGAGGTCGTTCAAGTCGTTTTACTGTATGTCTCTCAAATGACTAATTACTACCATAAAATCTATATTTTAAGTGCACTTGGTAAACATGAATTAAGCAGTGCAATTCCATATATAGTTAATACTTATAATAACTTTGTTAATACACAGTATAGTTCTGCTCAAGATGAAATTTATATCGAATATCTATTTGAAACAATTGCTAAGATGAACGCATCAGAATACTTAGATGCTTATAATAAGTTATTCCAAATGAAAATGACTCCAGCATTTGAAAAATTTATTAAAATGTTAGATAAACAAAAAGTTTTAGCATTAACAGAAGTTATTTACCGCTTATTTAAAAAAGAAAACTTTATTCCAAAAGAATGGGTCGGTAAAAAAGAAGAAGAAAAGCGATACTGGGTTTCATATAGCATACTTAAGTATCTAGTTAATCGAAAAGATCCTAAATACAGAAAACTCTTTGAAGAATTAATTGAGGAAGAAAGATATGATTGGTTACAGTATTCAGATTCTGTATATCGTGATGATATTGTAAAATCATTTACTGCTAAGATTAAACAAGCTGCTAAAGACGGCATTGAAAAATTAAGATAACACATAAAATGCACCTATTAAAGGTGCATTTTCTTTTATATACAGTATAAATCAACAATATTTTCCATCATAAACTTTTCTTTATTGGTTAGAACAATCAATTGTTTAATCACATCAACCTTTGCAATATAGCCTTCATATGGATAAATATAACCATCTTCATAATGTTTAATTTGAATGGGTTTATTGTTTGATACGGCATCCTCTAATGCGTGATTGATTTCATCAATCTTATCATCAAGTAGGACTGGTTTAGGGATTTTACCTTGGTTATACTTAATTCTAGCAAGTATTTCCGAGAATCCTGCTAAACCATCGAATGGTTGCCACTTAATGATGCCACGATCAATATAACTCATTTATTGTGACCTCCAATCATACCATTTCTTGCAATAATGGTTGATTCAGCTTTTAATGCTGAACCACGTAGTGCTGCATTTTTACCAAAACGATGCTTAATTGAATCAATAGTCGCTTGGAGTTTAGTTTCTTTTTCTAATGATACTGAATCTTCAAAAATAGAGTATTGATAGAAGTTGTCAGATTCTTGTAAACCGCCTAATGAAATGCCAACCACTCGAATTGGATAACCAAGATAGAACCTGTCAAAAAGGTCTAGACAAGCTTGATAAATGGTTGTTTCATTATGGGTTGCTTGATCTAATGTAATCTGTCTTGAAAAGCCACCATTAAAATGTTTGGAGTAACCAACTGATAGATGAATTGTCTTACATTTCTTTTGATGGATTCTAAGACGTCTCGTAACTTCATCTACCATCTCTAAAATAATGGTTAGAATTTCATCTGCCATGTAATCTCTAAATAAGACTTGATTGGCACTAAATGATTTAGCTTTTGAGCGAAGTTTCCATTTATCTTGAATTAAACTCATATCAATACCGTGAGCATGATAGTATAACTCTTCGCCAATGACGCCAAATACTTGTTTTAAGCGTGCTTTGTCATAGTGGGCTAAATCATATACAGAATAGATACCAAGCTCGTTTAAATTGGATTCCATGCGTGAACCAATGCCCCAAATTTCAGAAAGTGGTGTAATTGGCCAAAGTTTAGTAGGAACATCAAGATATGACCACTCTCCAATATAATCAGGACTTTTTTTAGATTCGATATCTAAAGCAAACTTACTCATTAACATGTTAGGTCCAATGCCACAAGTAGCATATAATCCTAACTTATCTAAAATTCTTTTTAAAATCTTTTGAGCAAGTTCTCTAGCGGTTAGATTATAACGTTTAAGGTAGAAGGTGACATCTAAGAAAGATTCATCAATTGAATAAACGTAAATATCATCGAAAGAGACAAACTCTAAATAAGTTTCAATAACTTTTTCAGAGTACTCCATATAGGTTGCCATACGAGGTTTAGCAAAGATAATATCTAAATTCTCAGGAATTTCAAAAATACGGCAACGTGAGGGAATTCCTTTAGATTTTAAATAAGGGGTTACTGCTAAAACGATAGAACCACCACCACGTCCTTTATCAGCAACAACTAAAGGTGTAGTGAATGGATCTAGTCCACGAAGGACACATTCAACAGAAGCATAAAAAGACTTCAAGTCGATACAAAATATGGTGCGATTAATTTGGTAGTCTTTCATGTTTTCCATTTCATGGGTCCTCCTTTGGGAACTTATTATATAACCATTTTTTTGATGTAAGACACTGAAAAAACATGAAAGGAAAAACATAAAAAATGGTTACACCTAAAACGGCATAACCAACAAATTAAGTCGGATTTAATTTTATAATTACATAAAAAGCATTTACATTTCTTCGATTAAATCAATATCGTTAACGGTGGGAGAACCCACACGTTTTGAAACCTTATACATATGTATTGTTCCTTGATAAGGTCTAAGTACTGATCTAATATCATTGGGGTCAATGTATCTAGGATTTAACCAAATCTTTTCAGTCTCAGGTGTTAAAATAACCGGCATTCTTTCATGGATTTCTTCAGTGACTTTATTGGCTTTAGTAGTGATTACTGCCACGGTATGAAGTTTCTTACCGTCACTTGTTTGCACAGTGTTCCAAACAGCAGCCATAGCAAATAGTTTTTGATCAGTTGTTATACGATAGGGTTGTTTTGTATCATCTTGACTCCACTCATAATATCCATCTGCTAAAACGACGCATCGCTGATGCAAAACGGCCTTCTTAAAGGAAGGCTTTTCAAAAATAGTTTCAGCTTTAGCATTAATAAAGCCTAATTTATCATCCGGATTAAATGATGGAACAAAGCCCCATTTCAATAATCCAATGCGATATTTTTTACCATCATGAAGAATTGAGATGATATCCATACTAGGGGCAACATTATAATTAGGTAAGTTAAAATTTGTCTCAAACTTTTCAATTTCATACTTTTTTGAAACATACGCTTGGAGTTCATCAAAAGTTACAGTAATCGTAAAACGGCCACACATTATAATCACCTCAAGATTATCTTATCACTATTTAAAATATTCATAAGACTATATGTCTTATTTTAGATGTGAACTACTAACAAAATAAAGGAAGTTTAGTGCTATAATCAAGGTATGGGAATTGAATTGATTAACATCCACGGTGTGGGAGAAACTACAGCTAGAAAATTAAAACGTCAAGGCATATGGAATACATATGACCTTGTTTCTTATTTACCAAAGAAATATCAAAACTTCGCCTTAGCAAGTTTTGATGAATTAAAACATGGTGAAATTGTTACAGTTCAAGGAATCATTTCTGGCCCGGTTGTTACAATTAAGAAAAAGGCTGTATTAACGACTACCTATATTGATGTTGATGGACAAACCATTAAACTTTTAATTTATGGTAGAGAATATTTAGGTAAAACACTGAAAGAACAAGATAAAGTTTTAGTTCAAGGGAAGTTTAATTTATTTACCAGAGAACTGAATGTAAACTACATTACAGAACGAAAAGAAGTTCCTGAAATTAAACCAGTTTACATGTTAGAAGGCATCACAGATACCCAAGTATCTAAAATCTTGGAGGCAATCTTTAATGAGGATCAAGATCAGATTTATGAAACATTGCCTAGAGAGTTAATTAGTAAATATCATCTTTTAGAACGTAAGCAAGCAATCTATAAGGCACACTTTCCAAAACATGAACAAGATATTAAAGATGCATTTCTTCGTTTTAAAAGAGAAGAGGCATTTAATCATCAATTAAGTTATTTATTTACCCTTAATCCTAAGAACGAAAGACAACCAATTCCATATAAGATTGATATGGTTAGAGACATCATTGATGGACTACCTTTCCAATTAACCTTTAACCAACAAGAAGCAGTCAATGATATCTATAAGGATTTTAAAAAGACAGAATCAAGTTACCGTTTGATTCAAGGGGATGTTGGTTCTGGTAAAACTATTGTTTCATTTTTAGGTGCTATTGGAATGATGACTGCTGGTTATCAGGTTGCTATGATGGCACCAACTGAAATACTGGCTCGTCAACACTATGAGAATTTCAGTAAATTATTTCCGGAGTTTAAGTCATGTTCATTAACGTCTTCTCTAAAAGATAAGAAAGATATTCAAAAAGATATTTTAGATGGTAAATATCAAATGATTATCGGTACTCATGTTTTAGGGATGCCTCTAACTAGATTTAATAACTTAGGTTTAGTTATCATTGATGAACAGCATAAATTTGGGGTAGAACTTAGAGATAGTTTAATTCAAAAGAGTATCACGGGCGATTTAATTTATTTAACAGCAACCCCTATTCCAAGAAGTTTATCATTAACCTTCTTTGGTGATCTAGAAGTTTCATCAATTAAGATGCGTCCAACATTTCAAAAGATAACAAAGACAATCTTCTTAAAAGAAAGAAACTATGAAGAAATTATTAGAATTCTAAAAGATACTCAAAGTAAAGATGAACAAAGTTTCATTGTGGCACCAGCTATCTTAGAAAGTAAAGATAAAGACTCCGTTGAAAGTCTTTATGCTAAACTATCACCTTTCTTTAATGAACAAGACTTTTATGTTATTCATGGAAAGATGAGTAGTGATGATATTGAACTTGTGATGAGTCGTTTCATTGAAAATAAAAAAGGTATTTTACTTTCAACAACCATTATTGAAGTTGGTATTGATGTAAAAAATGCTACCACCATGTTAATTGTTGGTGCAGATGCCTTTGGCCTCTCACAACTGCATCAATTAAGAGGCAGAATTGGCCGAGGAGAAAAACCAGGCACATGCTATATTGTTTCAGAAAAACAAGACTCAGAACGTCTTAATTTCTTTGAACAAACAACGGATGGTTTCTTACTTTCTGAGTATGACTTAAAACTTCGTGGACCAGGCATATTTTCAGGTGTTCTACAAAGTGGACAAGTTAAATTTAACTATTTAGATTTTTCAAGCGACTTAAAGATTTTAATTGAAATGAAAAATGATGCTAAGTATTACTTAAAAAAATTAGATAAGTACCCGTATTTAAAAAAGAGAATAACAAATATAGTGATATAATCAATTTAGTAGAAAAGAGGAATGAAGTTATGATACGTTTAGCAATCGACGGTATGGGTGGAGATTTTGCTCCAAAAGAAATTGTTCAAGGAACCCTTACTGCTTTAAATCAATATCCTAATATTGAAGTCTTACTTTTTGGTAATAAAGAGATCATGGCTCCATATTTAAAAGAACATGAAAGATTAACTGTGGTTGATGTACCTAATTACTTTGACATGGGTGTCAAAGAGATCGGTATTGATACGCTACGTAAAAAAGATTATTCAATGATTGCAGCTATGTATGCTGTTAAAGAAGGTAAGGCAGATGCGTTAATTTCTGCTGGTCCAACACAGGTTTTAGTCTTTGGTTCACAATTTATTATTAAACCTCTAGAAGGGTTTGAGCGTTGTGCAATTGCACCACTTATTCCATCACTAGAAGGTAAACCTACCTATTTATTAGACGCTGGTGGAAATATCAATACAAAACCAGAACATATGTTAGGTAATGCAATTTTTACAAGTGTTGCCTTAAGAGAAGTTTATGGTGTAAAAGATCCAAAAGTAGCCTTAATTAACATCGGTACTGAAGTTGGTAAAGGTCGTGATTTAGATAAAGAAGCATACGAACTATTAGCAAACCATGAAGCAATTAATTTCTATGGCAACTTAGAACCAAAAGAAATCTTAGATTCTGATGCTCAAGTATTACTATCAGATGGTTTTACTGCTAACATCGTGATGAAAACGATGGAGGGTACAGCTAAAGCAATGGGTAAAATGTTGAAGCGTGAAATCAAATCAGGATTCTTCTCAATGATTGGTGCACTCTTCATGAAGAAAGCATTAAAGAATTTCAAAAAATCAATGTCTCCAGATGAAATTGGTGGTGCATTACTTGTAGGTTTAAACAAAGTAGTCATCAAAGCGCATGGTTCATCAAATGCATATGCCTTCACCAATGCTATCCGTCAAGCAAATGACATGGTAGAAAAAGATGTTATAGGAAAAGTAAAAAACGCACTAGGAAGTAAATAATGAAGACTTTATTCGAAAAACTAGGTATCACACCTAAGAATGAAGCACTATATATTCAAGCACTGACCCATTCTTCATACGCTCATGAGAATGGGACAGTGCATTATGAACGTTTAGAGTTTTTAGGTGATGCCGTCATTCAAATTATTATGAGTGACTATTTATATAAAAATGATTTAAGAGACCAAGGTGTCTTAACAAAAAAGAGAGCTCAAAGTGTTCGTGAAGAAGCATTGTTTCTCTTTGCTGAAAAAATCGAACTCTCAAAATATATCAAATTAGGTAATGGCGAACAAGGAGCTAAACAAAGTGTAGTTGCTGACGTCTTTGAGGCTATCTTTGCTGCAATCTATCTGGATTTAGGTATAGAGACTGCATTTTTAGTGTTTGAGAAAGTGGTGGTACCATATCTTCCACTTGTTGAAACACTAAAGGACTACAAAACTCAATTGCAGGAATTCATTCAACTTGAACGCAAAAGTTTAACATACCGCACAGTCAAGGTTAGTGGACCATCACATAACCCTACTTTTAAAGCGGATGTATTTTTAGAAGATGAAATTCTTTTAGGTAGTGGTACTGGGTCATCAAAAACTGAGGCCCAACAAAAAGCAGCTAAAGAAGCACTATCTAAAGTTGTAAAGGATGTGTAGACATGCTACAAAGATTATATGAAAAACAAGTCCTTGAAATTGACGGACTTTTAACTCAAGAAAGTAAAAGACTTAAACTATCACCAAATGAATTAGTAGTTTTAAAGACTTTATTTGGGATGTATAAAAAGAGAGTCTTTTCAATGTCTGCCATTGCTAAAAAAATCGAATTATCCTTAGATGATTTAGCTAAATCAGTTGATCTATTAACAACTAAAGGATTTATCTCGTTTTCATTAGAAACAAGAAATGAAAAACAAGTCGAAGTTTTCGACTTAAGTGGCACTTTTGAAAAACTAACCAATCTTTTAGACAGTGACATCAAAGAAGCTAAAAAAGCTAAATATGATACTTTAATCTCACAAACCATTGAACGTCTAGAACAAATACTAGGCAGAACCTTATCAGCACTTGAACTTGAAATGGTTCGTGCTTGGTATGAAGAAAATTTATATACACATGAATTAATAATCTCTAAGATTAATGAACACCAAGACTCTGGACGATTCTCAGTTAAATTCTTAGAACGTACATTGACTCAAACAAAGCTAAAAGCTCAACCTGTAGACGAAGCTGCTGATCGTGCAATTGATGAAATCTTTAAGGCGATAAAATGACGAAGTCTCAAGCGATTTTCTTTTCTGAATATTTAGATGAGCTTTTCCCAAATGCGGGTCCAGAACTTGTGTTTTCTAACACATTTGAGTTATTAGTGGCAGTTGTTTTAAGTGCTCAAACTACCGATATTGCAGTAAACAGGGTGTCAAAACCGCTGTTCAGGGGTTTTCCAACCCCAAATGACCTGGCGAATGCTAAAATCGAGGACGTTGAAAATATCATCAAATCCATCGGACTTTATAAGATGAAAGCGAAGCATATTATCAACTTATCCCAAATTTTAGTCAGTAAGCATAACGGAGAAGTTCCAGGTAATAGAGAAGATTTAGAAGCACTTCCAGGTGTTGGTAGAAAAACTGCAAACGTGGTCTTGTCCAATGCTTTTAATATTCCTGCATTTGCAGTTGATACACATATTCAAAGAATATCCAAACGATTAGGGATTGCCGATGATAAGGATGATCCTTATAAAGTTGAGATGAAGTTAAATGAATTATTCCCCAAGGAAACTTGGCATAAACTTCATCATCAATTAATCTTCTTTGGAAGATATCACTGTACTGCAAAGAAACCAAACTGTCATACATGTAAAATGAAAGATTTATGTCAGTACTTTAAATTAGGAATAGATTAAAATTTGTCGGAATATTTTCCGACTTTTTTATTGGCAAAATTTGGACGCATTTAACATACATAAAAAATAAAAAGGAGTCACAACATGTATATAAATATAATTAATGTTAAACACCAAATTGGATTGAGGAAACATTTACCTGAACATGGTGAAGATATTGGTTCAATGATTCGCCATCAACGAAGAAAAATGAGCCTCACCTTAGAAGAGGGTGCAGAAGGTATCTGTTCAATATCATATCTTTCAAAGGTTGAAAACAATCAAATCATTCCTAGTGACAAATATTTAGAGTTATTCCAACAAAAGTTTGAAATCTCGCTAGATAAACTGTTTGATAAGAATGATCAATTAATCATCGATTTAATTGATGCAATATTTATCAAAAATAAACAAGCATTTAGTAAAGAAGATTTTAAAGGATTTGATTATCGTTCTAAACTATTTTATCTTGCTACCTTAATTTTATTAGAACAATATCTAGATGCTAAAAAAGCCTATTTTGAGTTAAATCCATACATTAAAAACATGAATGATTTAGAACTATCGTTGTATTTATATTTATCAGCAACACTACTTGAAGATGAAGGTAGGCTTTCAGATGCCTTCACACTATTAAGAATGAATGAAGCAGAAAGCACTAACTTTAAATTAAAGATGCTCATTGAAACAAAGAAAATAATCCTAGCTTGTAAAATGGATAAACATCCTTATGTCACCATGTATTATGATGAAATATTAAGTGAATTGATTTCTCATGAGTATTATCATTTAGTGCATGAAATAAAATTTATATATTTATCGTATATGACACAATTCTTCGATCAAAAAAAACTTTTTAATGAATTAGAAAAATCATTAAATATTACCGCAGAACAAAGAAACTATTTATTAATAAATTATTTATATCGCACCAATGAATTTAATAAATCAGAACAATTGTTAGAAGAAATACATTTTACTAATTCAAGAACTTATCTTTTAGCATCGATTATCTTAAATCGATTAAATAAGAAAGAGAAAATCAAAACATTACTACAACATAAAATAGATACTAATAACGCACATGAAAGACTAATTATTGAATATTTAAAACTAAAACATGTTGAAAATAGTAGTCATTTGGATCAATTTATTCGTATTAAAATACTTAAACAATATGAACTTGCAGACTCAAAAGATATCTTGATGTTTTGGTATGAAGAAGGTGTAAATACCTTTAAAAAAGGAGGTTATTATAAAGACGCTACAATACTTTGTGAGATGGTCATTGATAAAATAAACACTTTAGCAACACTTCGTGATTGAAAATGAAAATTCTTATGATAGAATTAAAAGTGGAGCAATTGAATATTTGATTGATCAGAACTAATGAATAGGAGGTATAGAAATGTCAGGAATCATCAAAACCATTAAACTATTCATTATAGGTGATAGCCTACTTTAGGGCTTATAAAACTTATAATGAAAGAACGTAATTTTTTATATGTAATTACCCTTCTTTCATTTTAGAAAACTTTTTTAAGTTGACTTTTTAAACGAGGGGTAACTCTCGTTTTTTATTTATCTAAGACTCAAAGGAGATTCGTCATGAAAAAGATAAAATCATTATTTAAATTAACAAAAGGACATCTTTGGGGTTATTTATTACTCATACTTTTAGTTGTATTCCATCGCTTTAGTTATTCATTCGTACCTTTATTCACACAATATCTAATTAGAGCTTTATCAATTAACTTAGGGACACCCACAGATATTGATCCAGTAAACTTCCCACCATTCTTACTTGAATTCTTTGGATCAGGTGAGACTTTACTACAAACTGCAATGTATGTTGCAGTAACGCTGATTGCTTTCCAAACATTTAGATACTTATTAATGTTTGTAGAAGGTTATGTACAGGGGAATATCCAAGAAACCGTAGCAAAAGACTTAAGAGTTAAATTGTATGATCACATTCAAAACTTAAGTTATAAGTATCACAATAATGTAGACACAGGAGATTTAATTCAAAGAGTTACATCAGATGTGGAAACTACAACAAACTTTATTGTCGTTCGTTTAATGGAAATGATCGGTTTAGTGGCAACACTATTATCTGGTATCTATCAAATGTCTTTCATCAATCAAACGATTATGTGGCTATGTATTGCAATCCTACCAGTTTATGCTGTGTCATCGATTATTTACTTTGTTAAAGTCGAAAAAGTATTTACTAGAGTAGAAGAAAAAGAATCGGCAATGATGACAGTTATTCAAGAAAACGTTCAAGGGACTAAAGTCGTTAAGGCGTTTGCTAATGAGAACTATGAAATTGCTAAAATGGAAGAGAAAAACCAAGACCACACAGAAGCAAACATTAAAGCAAACACAATCGTTGCGGCCTATTGGGGAGCGATGGACTTTGTTTCATTATTACAATATTCAGCAATCACAATTTTATGTATTGAATTGGTAAGAAATGGTACGATGACAGTGGCATCTGTAGTCGCAACCTTAATGTTGTTAGGTCTTCTAGTATGGCCTATTAGAGGCCTTGGCCGTTTAATCAATGACTTCTCAAAAGCATCAGTTGCTATTGGTCGTATTGACCATATCTTTGAACAAGTTTCAGAATATGAAGTTGATGGTACTTTAGAACCTGATATTCAAGGGAACATTAAATTTAGTCATGTATATTTCAAATTCGATGATGATAAAGACTATTTATTAAAAGATGTTTCATTTGAAATTAATATAGGTGAAACAGTTGCCTTCATTGGCAAAACAGGTTCAGGTAAATCAACAATCATTAATATCTTAATGCGTATGTATGATTACGAAGGTTCAATCACGATTGATGGTGTTGAATTAAAAGATATTAAGAAACGTCATATTAGAAAGTATATTGGTGCAGTCTTACAAGATCCATTCTTATATTCAAAAACAGTGTTTGAAAACATTGCAATTACGAATAGAAATGCAAGTAATGAAGATGTTAAAAATGCAGCATCAATTGCGTCATTAGAAAAAGATATTCATACCTTCAAGCAAGGTTATGAAACAAAAGTCGGTGAAAAGGGAACTACCCTTTCAGGTGGTCAAAAACAAAGAGTTGCTATCGCTCGTGTACTTGTCAGCGAAAAGCCAATTCTTGTGTTTGATGATGCACTTTCTGCGGTTGATAACAGAACCGATGTAATGATTAGACAAGCATTAAATGCAAAGACATATAAATCAACTAACTTAATCATTACCCACCGTATTACAACTGCTAAAGAAGCAGACAAAATTATTGTGATAAACCATGGTACGATTGAAGCAATCGGTCGTCATCAGGATTTATCTATACAAGAAGGTTTATATAAATCGCTATGGGGTATTCAAGGTAAACTTGAAGCCGAGTTTTTAGCGATGTTGAAAGAAGGTGAAACTCATGCAGAATAATTTTAATGAAGAAGAAGCAATCAAGAAGATTGAGTTCTCTGTTTGGGTTAAGCTGTTCAAAGTTATCTTAAAATCTAAAAAGAATTTAATTTTAATGTTAGTGTTCGTTATTATGCTTGCAACGCTTGATACATTAACAACAGTCATGAATCAATATGCGATTTCTCACTTTATTACAGAATCTGGAGCAGATTTTTCTACTTATCCATTATTTATTGCAGGCTCTATTTTACTTGTTATTGGGTTTGCAGTATCTGTATATGGATTCATCAAAAATGGTGGTATTATTGAGGCTCAAGTCAACTACCAATTAAGAAAAGAAGCATTTGAAACACTTCAAAAATTACCATTTTCTTATTATGATAAAACGCCCCATGGTTGGATTATGGCACGTATGACATCTGACTCAAGAAAACTATCAAACGTTATTTCTTGGGGCTTAATTGATGTGGTATGGGCAGCCTTAATGATGCTTGCAACACTAGTTATTCTTTATTTATACAACTGGCAATTAGCATTAATTGCAACTGCAGCTGTCCCTATTATGTTTGGTGTGTCATTCTTCTTTAGAAAGAAAGTGTTACATAGACACCGCGAAGCAAGATTTTATAACTCAGAACTAACAGCTAAATATAACGAAGGATTCCATGGTGCTAAAACATCGAAGTCACTTGTTATTGAAGACCAAAACTTAATGGAGTTTGATGAAACTGCTAATCAAATGCGAAGATCGTCAATTAAAGCCGTTATGTGGAGCTCAATGTTCTCATCTATTCTTTTATTCTTATCTTATGGAACAGTATCAATTATCATGTATCAAGGTACATCATTTACAATTGATGGTGTGATTGATATTGGTATTTTATATCTATTCATTCGTTCAGTAACCAATTTCTTTGAACCAGTACAAGTAATGACAAACTTCATTTCTCAACTTCAACAAGCTCAAGCATCAGCAGAACGTATTCTAGAATTAATTCATACCGTACCTGAAATCGATGATAAAGATGAAGTTAAAGAAGTTTACGGTGACTGGTTTAATAAAAAAGAAGAAAACTGGGAAGATTTAAAAGGTGATATCGAATTTAAGGATGTCACATTCTACTACAATCCAAACGAAATTATTTTAGATCAATTTAATCTAAAAATTAAAGCTGGACAAAGTGTAGCTCTTGTTGGTCACACTGGTTCTGGTAAAACTACAATTGTTAACTTAATTTCAAGATTCTATGAACCAAAAGATGGTCTTATCCTTATGGATGGTAAAGATTATAAAGACCGTTCGATTTCTTGGTTACACTCAAAATTAGGTTACGTCTTACAATCACCACAATTATTCTCAACAACCATTAAAGAAAACATTAGATATGGTAGACTTACTGCAACTGATGAAGAAGTTGTTGCAGCAGCTAAGGCAATTGGTCTTGATCAATTCATTCAAACACTTGAAAAAGGATATGAAACACATGTTGGTGAAGGTGGTAACCTCTTATCCATGGGTCAAAAACAATTAATTTCATTCGCAAGAGCGATACTTGCAGACCCTAAAATCCTAATTTTAGATGAAGCAACATCTTCAATTGACAGCGAAGCTGAACGTTTAATTCAAGATGCTACTGACCATTTATTAAAGGGTCGTACGTCATTAATCGTTGCACACCGATTATCAACTATCGTTGATGCTGACTTAATTGTTATGCTAGAAGGTGGTAAGATCAAGGAAATGGGTACACACACTGAGCTATTAAAACAACGTGGTGCATACTTTGAACTATACCGAAACCAATTCTTAGCAGAAAAAGAAAAGAGTTACGAAGAAGCAATTGAAAATATATAATAATGAAACTGTCCTTTAAAAGGGCAGTTTTTTATTTTCAAAAAGAATAATAACGATTTTTTCACTACTATAGTATGAGGTGAAAATTATGTTTAAACTTTTCGTGGTAACTGTGAATCTTGCCGTCGCGTGGTTTAATACAACCATAGAAATACCATTAGGTGATTCTGTTGAGCAACACAAAACAGAACCATATGCAATTTTGTATATTGATGATAAAGAAGTCACTGACCCTGCGATGTATTATGATTATGAGGCTTGGACTTCATCGCTTAGAGTAATTAACACCAATGTTATCGGTGAATATCATGTACTATATCGTGTTTACTTTCCAAAGTACGGTATATCATCAGAAGAAACTATTACCTTTAGAGTGGTGGATAAAATTAATCCTGTCATTCATGCAGATAAAGATTTATATTTTGATGTAGGTACGAAACTTCCAGACTTTAAATTATTTGTTTCTTATGAAGATAACTATGATGATTTTGAAGGGTTAACATTAAGTATTGATTCATCTAGAGTGAATATGGCTGCACTTGGAACTTATCCATTAACTTTTAAAGTGAAAGATCGTAGCGGAAATCAAACGCTTTTTACATCAAATGTCCACATTGTTGATGAAACAAAACCAATCATTACGCAAAAGAAAGAAGTCATCTTATCCATTAATGAGACGTTAGAACTGGATAAATACTTTACAGTAACAGATAACTACGATAAGGTTATAAAAATTAAATTAGAAAACGAAATTGATACCAGTGTGGTTGGAAATTATACTGCAAGAATTACTGCAACTGACCAATCAGGAAACACATCTAGTTACTTATTTGAAGTGACTGTGATTGATGATGAACCACCAATGATTCGACTAATTACTAACAAAATAACGATAAATTATAAAGATGTATTAACGCTTAATGACCTAAAAAACTATATTGAATATGTATCTGATAATGTGGATGAATTATTTATGGATGATGTCAAAATAGAATCAGGTATACGTTCTAATTTCCTTGGTACATACGAAGTAAGATATCAAGTTAGAGATTCATCAGGACTACTTGGACAAGCTATTTTACAAGTTATTGTTGCAGATTTAGAAGCACCAACGATGGATGTCATATCAGATTTAGAGTTTGAAGTTAACACATTAGAACCATACATTTATGACTACTTAAAAATTGAAGATAATTATGACTTATATAATAAACTTAACATCACAATATCGGGCAAAGTATCTATGGATAAAATTGGAGAATATCGCTTAATAATCACAATTAAAGATACTTCAAAGAATGAAGCAACATACCCAGTTGTTGTTAAAGTTGTTGATCAAACAAAGCCTGAAATTGAACTTTTAAAAGAGATTGTCATTAGGAATTTTATTAAACCTAATTATCGTGATTATTTAAAGATTACGGATAATTATGATAAGGAAATTGAACTTAAAATAAATGATCAAAATGTAGATTATGAAAAGATTGGTACTTACATGGTAGAAGTTTCTGCCAAAGATAAATCAGGAAATGAAATGATTCAAAAGGTTGAAGTGAAAGTTATTGATGATCAATCCCCAGAGATTATTCTTAGCAATAACATTTCATATATTAACTATTTTGATCAAATCAATTTAAAATCCTTCATTGATGAAATCCATGATAACTATGATAAAAATCTTTCAAAAGATGATGTTTCAATTACAACAGATTTGGATACATCCAAACTAGGACTTTATGAAGTTATATACCAAATAACTGATAGTTCTCATAATATCGGTGAAAACTCAATTTATATTTATGTTGTTGACTATAATCTGCCTGAGTTAACAATTAAACCAATTACGTTAAGAGAGAGCGAACATTTTAATATCCATGATTTTGTAAGTGCGTATGACGATTATGATGGAGACATCTCAAATATGGTTAGAATGTCACCATCCTATATACCAACCAATTTACCAAACCTGTATGAAGTAACCTTTTACGTACATGATTCAAGTGGGAACTTAGCTCAAGAAAAAGTTACGATTGAAGTTCAAGAGAAAGATCTCTTAAAAGACTATCTAATTTATGGGATTGGTCTATCATTTGTTATAATTGGTGGTGTTTTATTTTATTATTTCAATAATAAACGTGCTAAATTTTAGTTTTTTATGTATAATTTAAGATGTATATATGAAGGGAATTAGATCATGGCAATTCTTGTAGTTTATTGGACTGGTACTGGTAACACTGAGATTATGGCTGAAAAAATCCATGAAGGTATTCAATCTGTTGGAGTTGAAGCTGAATTAAAGATGATTGACCAAGTAAGTCCGGAAGAAATCTTAAATTATGATAAAATCGCATTTGGCTGTCCATCAATGGGCATTGAAGAACTCGAACCGGATGAATTTTTACCTTGGTATGAAGAAGTAGAAGGTTATCTTGGTGATAAACTAATCGCTGTCTTTGGTTCATACGGATGGGGTGAAGGTGAATGGATGGATGCTTGGCACGAACGTATTCGTGAACGAGGCCAAAATCTATTTGAAGAAGGCATCAGAATTAGTTCAACACCATCTTCTAAAGAAGCACAAGAGTGCTTTGAATTTGGTCAACGTTTCGCAAAAGCATAAAAAGGATTGTAATATCCTTTTTTCATATCCTGATATTGTATAATTTAGTTAAGGTGAAATAAATGTTTGGTGTTCTTTATATTCAAAGTGAATATAGTATGTTAAACTCAACGCTTAAATTAGAAGCGTTATTTAACCTTGCAAAAGCACATGGATATGATGCAATACCTTTAGCTGATGATACCAATTTACATAGCTTATATAAATTTTTAAAACTTGCTAAAAATGAAACAGTAAAACCTATTGTAGGGGTTAAGATATCAACTGTAATAAAAAACGATTCAATTGATTTATTAGCATATGCAACAAATGATTTAATGCTCGAAAAATTAATTGAACTTTCTACTAAACTTGCTTTAGATAAATCACTAGAATATGAAGCAGTTGAAATACTTTTAAAAGATCTGATTGTTGTATTACCAACAAATCAAAAACTATTCTTAAATGATGAATTAAAATTAGATGATGTAGAAAACTTACTGCTTATTTTAAAATCGTCACTTAAGAAATACTATTTAGGTGTTTCACTTCAAAATGAAAAATTAATTAATGAAGTTTCACCATCACTTTATAAACTAGCTAATAGTTTAAAAATTCAAAGTCTTCCGGTTCATCAAACTAACTATCAAAATGATGATGAAAAGATTACTTATGAATCCTTAAAAGAAATTGAATCAGGCATCAAAGATTTCAGTAATTTGGATCAATCATTTAAATCGAAAAATGACTTATTAAGGCTATTTAAAGATTATGAAGGTATTTTCGATAACTTTAACAACGTATTTAAAGATACCAACTATAACTATTTAAATAATAAGTTTGATATGCCTAAATTTCCTACTAAAGATCAAACGCCAAGCGATGTATATTTAAAAGCTTTAGCAGAAAAAGGGCTCGAACGAAGAATCATCCAAAATAAAATCAAAGATAAAAAAGTTTATGAAGAAAGACTTAAAGAAGAATTAGATGTCATCAATATGATGGGCTATCCTGATTACTTCTTAATCGTCTATGATTTCGTAAGATTTGCAAAAACTAATGACATCTTAGTAGGGCCAGGTCGTGGTAGTGCAGCCGGATCACTAGTTGCCTATTCAATTGGAATTACTGATGTTGACCCGATAAAGTATGATTTATTATTTGAACGTTTCTTAAATAAAGAACGTCAAACAATGCCTGATATTGACCTTGACTTTCCCGATAACAAACGTGATTTAGTTATTGAATATGTTAAGAATAAATACGGGAAACATCATGTGGTTTCAATTTCAACATTTACGTCATTTGCATTCAAATCATCTATTAGAGATATTGGAAGAATAATGAAACTAGAACCATCAAGAGTTTCAGCCATTATTAAAAGTGTTGAATCAAACAGATTAGATACATCTGACTTAGAAGCAGTAAAATTAATTAAAGTTGCAGAAAAACTTGAAGGTTTACCAAGACAAACTGGTACCCATGCAGCAGGTATTATTTTATCTAAAGAAGATTTAACTAAATATGTACCGCTTCAGTCTGGACCTCATGATATGTTACAAAGTCAATTTGAAGCATCTGATTTAGAAGCACTAGGATTCTTAAAGATTGATTTCTTAGGATTAAGAAACCTAAGTATTATTGATGATGTCTTAAAGTCTGAAGGCATTGATTTAAAGATTAATGATATTCCACTAGATGATAAAGAAACTTTTGAAACGCTAAAACGAGTAGAAACTACAGGTATTTTCCAATTAGAATCACCGGGAATGAAAAATGTTATTGGTAAATTAAAACCAAGTGATTTTGAGGATATTGTAGCCCTCTTAGCTTTATTTAGACCAGGGCCATTAGAATTTATTGATACGTACATTAAACGCCGTCATGATGGGGTTTTTGATTCAGTTGATGCTTCAATTGATGATATTTTAAAACCTACATTTGGTATTATTGTTTATCAAGAACAAATTATGAAAATTGCTCAGGTTTTTGCAGGATTTACGCTTGCTGAGGCAGATTTATTAAGAAGAGCGATTGCTAAAAAAGATGAAGAACTTTTAATGAAGGAAAAGCAGCGTTTTATCTTTCGTGCAGTTTCCAATGGTAAAGATGAAATTGTTGCTAGAAAAATATTTGAATATATTGAACCATTTAAAGATTATGGATTTAACCGTAGTCACTCAGTAGCATATGCACTTTTAGCTTATCAAATGGCTTATCTAAAAACACATTACTTTAGAACATTTATGGCTGTTTTAATGAGTAGTGTTGTTTCTAATAAAGATTTAGTTTTTAGTTACATAGATGAAGTTAGAAGTAAAATGATTCCATTCTATAAACCTGATGTAAACGTATCTGATTTAAACTTTAAAATTTACCAAGATGGTATCATTATGCCACTCACCTTAATTAAAGGAGTCGGGGTTCAAACAGTATTAGGTATTATAGAAGAAAGATCAAAAGGTGAATTTAAAGATTATCGTACTTTCAAATCACGCCTTCAAGAAGTTTTAAACAAGAAAACTTTAGAAGCATTAATCAAAGCTGGGGCACTTGATTCATTTGGTATGACACATGCTTCAATGTTACAAAATGCAAATCTTGAAACCAGTGGATTTGATAGCTTCTTAAAAGATTTCAAAGAAGCAGAAGTTGAAGAATTCTCGTTTGAAATCTTAAAAGAACATGAGAATGAAGTATATGGGTTTAATCTCTTTTATACCGATAGTGGCACATTAGATCGTCTTAAGAAGACATACGGAATTAAAGAAAGACAAAAAGATGATAACAAAATTACCACAATTGCTAAGGTTTTAAGGGTTAAAGAGATTAAAACAAAGCAAAATCAAAAAATGGCATTCATTGATTTGGATGATGGATATAAGTTTAGTGGTACAATATTCCCAAGTACTTATGAAAAGTATCAAGATTTATTAAAAGAAACATATCTCTTCATTGAAGGGACAAAAGAAGCAAAAGGCTATATTATCAATCATATAAAGAAAGTGAAGGTGTAGAAAATGCCAAATCCATTATTATTAGAAAAACTTGCACGCCTAGCTGTTAAGACTGGCGTGAATGTCCAAAAGGACCTAATCGTTGTTTTAAGAACAACAACAGAAGCAGTTGAATTATCAAGAGCAGTTGCAAAAGAAGCTTACAAAGCTGGTGCTAAGAGAGTTTACTTTATTTGGAACGATGAAAAAATTTCTCGTTACTCATATGACTATGCAACAACAGAAGCACTTGCTGAAAATCCATCATTTACAATTGATCAATACAAATACTTTGTAGAACAAGGTGCTTGTTTCATTTCAATTGTTTCACCAGTACCTCATGTATTATCAGGTGTTGATGCAAACAAATTAAATACAGTAATCTCAACATTCACTAAAGCAATTTCATTCTTCAGAGAACATACAATGGGTAATAAAACTCAATGGACCATTATTGCCGCAGCAAACAAAGATTGGGCTAAAGAATTATTCCCTGAATTAGACCCTGAAGTTGGTGTTGAAAAACTTTGGGATGCAATCTTTAAAGCTTCACGTGTTTCATTAGATTCTGACCCTGTTCAAGTTTGGGAAACACATAATGCAAATCTTGCTCGTCAAAACAAATTATTAAATGATCATAACTTTAAATCATTACACTTCAAGAACTCACTAGGAACTGATTTAGTGGTTGAACTTATTGAAGACCATGTTTGGGCAGGTGGTGCTGAACATGCTGGTAATGGTGCAGTATTCAATCCAAATATTCCAACTGAAGAATCATTTACAATGCCATACAAGTTTGGTACATCAGGTAAGGTTGTAGCAACTAAACCATTATCAAACAATGGTCAAATCATTAAAAACTTCTGGTTAGAATTCAAAGATGGTAAAGTCGTTGATTTTGATGCTGAATTTGAAAAAGAAGCATTACGTCAAGTTTTAGACTTTGATGCGAACTCAAGATACATTGGTGAGATTGCTTTAATTCCTCATGATTCACCAATTTCAAATATGAATATCTTATTCTTAAATACTTTATATGATGAAAATGCAAGTTGCCATATGGCACTTGGACGTGCATATCCTATGAATATTAAGAATGGAACATCAACACCAATTTCGGAACTAGAAAAGAAAGGTTACAACAATTCACATGTTCACGTTGACTTTATGTTTGGTTCAGCGGATATGGAAATTGTTGGTACTAAACAAGATGGTTCAAAAGTGATTGTGTTCAAAAATGGGAATTTTGTAATCTAAGGGAGCGAAAGCTTCCTTTTTTGTTGCAAATGATTTGAATATATTTCGAATTCGTAATATCATAATCCCAGTAAATATATAAACATGTTAGGAGAAAGAGAAATATGTCAATTCGTATTGGAATTATTTTAAGTTCGGTTAGAGAAGGCCGTGTTGGAGAAACTGTAGCAAATTGGGTCTTAGATCAAGCGAACAAACAAAATTTAGAAGATGTTACTTTTGAATTAGTAGATCTTAAAAATTTTGATTTACCATTCTTAGGCTCAAATGCTTCAGAATCACAAATCGCTGCAATCGGTGCTTGGAGTAAAACAATGTCATCATTTGATGGTTATGTTATTGTTACACCAGAATACAATCACGTAATCCCAGGTACTTTACAAAACGCTTTACAATTTTTAAAAGCGGAAGTTGCTAATAAATCATTAGCATTCGTAGGTTATGGTTGGATGGGGGCTACTCGTGCAATCTCAAATGCTAAAGAAATGGTATCATTCCAAGGTTTAGCAGTTGTTTCACAAGCTATCCATATTGGTTTTACAAATGACTTCCAAAAATTTGGTACACCTGAAGCAGTATTCGCACCAGGACCATGGCATAATCCAGAAGTTGTAGCACTATTTAGTCAAGTTACTAAATGGGCTAAAGCTTTACAATTAGTACGCGAAGGTAAAATCTAATTAAAATAAATTAACTACTCTATGATTGGAGTAGTTTTTTTATCAAATAAAAAATCCCAGAAATTTGGGATTTATTTTTTATGGAATAAAGACAATACAACTTGGTTCTGGTACATTAATATGTTTAACAAACTTTAATTCACCAGTTTCTGTATTTCTTGAAAAGACAGATAAGTTATTAGAGTGCATGTTACCAACAACAATGTTAGATTCATCTAATGATAAATTGAAGTCTCTTGGATGTTTTCCTTGAGTGTTGTAAATTCTTTGTTGTTTTAACATACCATCATTATTCACCAAGAAGTGAGTAATTGTATCATAACCACGGTTTGATACATATAAGTGGCGTCCATCATGAGTTAAACGGATTGCAGCAGATGAAATACCTGCAAATTGCTTATCAATTGTCCCTACTTTTTTAACAAACTCTAACTTTTCATTATAGATATAAATTTCATGTGAGTATTCAGTTAAACAATAAACAAAACCTTTATCTGAAACAACTAAGTGTCTTGGACCTACACCTTTATGTAGAGTTAAGTCCTTTTTAGAGACTAACTTACCATTTGTATCAATTTCATATGTAAAGATTGTATCAAGTCCTAAGTCAACAACAAATAATGTTTGTAGGTTAGCATTGTAGACAACTTGATGTGCATGTGATCCTGATGGATAAATAATTGTTTGTAGTTTTTTAGTGTTTGGTCCATCAAAACGATAGGTTGACATTTGACCAACATGATAGTTGGCAGTAAAGATCATATTTAGTGTTGGTTCAAACCAAATATGTGCAGGGCTGTGTGCTTCACTATGATCTTCATAAACAAGTATATTGTTTTGATAGATTTCAATCCCACCACGTGCAAGTGTGAATAAATGACCTTCGCCTAAAGTAAAGTAAGTTGGATTGAATAATCTGTTATAAAGTGTAACTTTATCATCTTCAACCTGATAGATACCTTCTGATGTATTTTTTGTATATGTTCCAACGAGTAGTTTCATATATACCCTCAACTTTCCTTATACTATTATATCATCTAAAGAAAGCATTTCACTACACTTCAACTAAAAATAAAGTATGATATAATGTAGTGGTACAAAATTGCTAGAACTGTAGGAGGTTTAACATGGCAGCAGTATACGACAAAGTAAAACAGCTAATTGTTGATGAGTTAGCAGTTGAAGAGTCTTTAGTTACTCCAGAAGCTAGATTAGTAGAAGATCTTGGAGCAGACTCAATTGATGCAGTAGAATTAATCATGACAGTGGAAGATGCATTCTCTATTGAAATTTCTGACGAAGTTCTACAAAACATCAAGACTGTAAACGACTTAGTGTCATACATCGAAAAAAAATAAATATCAATTTCCAGTAATTGGAGATAAAAGATAAAGATGCAAGTGGCTAGTACTTTGCATCTTTTTTTTGTAGTCTTTGAAATGGGCTTTTTTTCATTGAATAATATTATATTTTCAAATATAATAGATAACAATGGAAGAAGGTTATAAACATGAGAAATTATGATTATCAAACAATTGAAAAGAAATGGCAAAAGCATTGGTTAGATTTAAAACTATTTAAGACTAAAAACGATCGTTTTCATCCTAAATACTATGTTTTAGATATGTTCCCATATCCGTCTTCTTCTGGATTACATGTTGGACACGTTGAAGGTTATTCAGCTACTGATATTGTTTCTAGATTTAAAAGAATGCAAGGGTACAATGTATTTTCACCAATGGGGTGGGATGCTTTTGGTTTACCTGCAGAACAATATGCATTAGCAACCGGCAAAGATCCAAAATCATTTACTTATCAAAATATTAAAAACTTTAAAAGACAAATTATTGAAATGGGTAAAGGTGTTGACTGGGATAAAGAACTTGCAACATCAGACCCTGAATACTATAAATGGACTCAATGGATTTTTAAAAAGCTTTATGAAAGAGGCTTAGCAGTATTAAAAGATGTTGAGGTTAACTGGTGTGAAGGTTTAGGTACCGTACTTGCTAACGATGAAATTGAAATTATCGATGGACAAATGGTTTCTGAACGTGGACATTTCCCAGTTATTAAAAAACCTATGCGTCAATGGGTATTAAGAATTACTGAGTATGCTGAAAGATTACTACAAGATTTAGAATTAGTTGATTGGCCAGAAAACTTAAAAGAAATGCAAAGAAACTGGATTGGTAAATCATCTGGTGCAATGATTGACTTTGAAGTTGCTGGTAGTGATGCTAAATTTAGAATCTTTACAACTCGCCCTGATACATTATATGGAGCAACTTATGCTGTTTTATCACCTGAACATCCACTAGTTCTTGAAATCACAACTGAAGATGAATTAGATTCAGTTAAGAAATATATTCAAACAACTAAGATGAAGTCAGAACTTGATAGAATTTCTGATAAGACTAAGACCGGTGTCTTTACAGGTGCTTATGCAAAACATCCAATTACGGGTAAATTACTACCAATTTGGATTGCTGACTATGTCCTTGTAAACTATGGAACAGGTGCTGTGATGGCAGTTCCAGCACATGATTCAAGAGATTATGATTTCGCAATGAAGTATGGTCTTGAAATTATTGAAGTTATTAAAGGTGGTACTGAAGGTGCATATGAAGGCGATGGCATTCATATTCATTCAGGTATCTTAGATGGCTTAAATAATGAAGAAGCTAAAGCGAAGATGATTGATTATCTTGAAAAACGTGGCATTGGTTTTGGACATCATAACTATAAATTAAGAGATTGGGTATTCTCTCGTCAAAGATATTGGGGTGAACCATTCCCTGTTTATTATGACCAAGAAGGGAATATTCATTTAGTTCCAGATGAAGAATTACCACTAGAACTTCCATATCTTGAATATATCAAACCATCAGGTACTGGTGAGTCACCACTTGCTAATGCAACCGATTGGGTAAACTTTACTAAGAACGGTAAACAATATAGAAGAGATACCAATACTATGCCACAACTTGCTGGTTCAAGCTGGTATTACATTGGTTACTTATTAAAATCAAATCTTGGTTACATTCCGCTAGATTCAGCTGAAGCTAAAGAAGTGCTAGATCAATTCTTACCAGTTGACTTATATGTTGGTGGTACAGAACATGCAGTTGGTCACTTATTATATGCTCGTTTCTGGCATAAAGTATTCTATGATTTAGGCTTTGTTTCTAGCAAAGAACCATTCAAAAAGTTAGTTAATCAAGGTATGATCTTAGGTGAAGACCACTCTAAGATGAGTAAATCTAAAGGTAATACAAAATCACCAGATGATATTTTCTTATCACATGGTGCAGATACACTCCGTGTATTTGAAATGTTTATGGGACCACTTGAAGCTGAAAAACCTTGGAGTGATGATGGTTTAGACGGTTCTAAGAGATTCTTAGAACGTGTTTGGAGAATGTTTGATTTTGAAATAACAAATGATAATGTTAAAGAACTTGAAGTGATTTACCATCAAACTGTTAAGAAAGTAACAGATGATTATGAGAAATTAGCATTTAATACGGCAATTGCTCAAATGATGATCTTTGTTAATGAAGTTTTTAAGGTTCAAAAGATTGGTAAAAATCAAGCAAGAGGATTCTTAAAACTGCTTAATCCAATCGCACCTCATATCACAGAAGAATTAAACCAAGAAGTACTTAACCATCATGAGGAATTAATTTATTCTGAATGGCCAACTTATGATGAGGCACATTTAGTTGTAAACGAAGTTGAAGTGGTTGTACAAGTCAATGGTAAACTTCGCGCGAAGATGCAAGTATCTCGTGATCTTCCAGAAGTTGATGTTAAAAAGATGGCATTTGAACATGAAAATGTTTTAAAACATCTAGAAGGATTAACAGTTGTTAAAACAATTGTCATTCCAAACAAAATTGTAAATATTGTAGCTAAATAATCAACATGGGGATAACATTTAGTTGTCCCCATGATTCTTTTTTAAAGTATAATGTATTTAGTAAATAAATAAATAAACTCAAGATAAAGGTAAATTCATATGAAAAAAATAACTATCAAATACGATCTCATGCAAACCTTTTATTATATCTATATCATTGAACTCATAATTTTGATTATGATTCCTCTATTCACGTCATACTTTATTGAATATTTAGAAGTGTTAAAGTATACGATTTTAGGTATTGCAATACTAGCGGTTATTTTTCCAATTACTGCATGTATCATTGCTTACTTTATTAAAAAACAAACTGTCGTGTTTACAGAATCTCTAATTGATGTTAAATCAAAAGAAAAACCAATTGAATTACCACTTGATAAGATTGCTAAAATGACTTATGTACCTAACATTTGGTATAAATTACCATTTATTGCATATTACGATGGTGGGATTTTAGAAATAACTCATAAAAACGGGAAAAAATATAAAATTAGAGTCTTTAAAAGAACACTTAAAAAACTAATTAAAGAACTCGGATATCAGGTTGAAATTTTAACTGGAAAGATCAATATTAAGAAATCATTTAAGGATGAATAAAAGAGGTTATCATATGATAATCTTTTTTTATGCAACTTAATTTGAGAAATTTGCATGTTATTTTCAAAATGTTGAATATCAAAATATCTTCTTGTATGATGTAAGTGGTTTAAGTTCAATTGCTCCTAACATTTAAAAACTTTAACCAACATATAAAGGGGAAACATGCACATGAAGATTAAGGACATTCTACGTTACGATTTCCATTATGCTGAATTTGTGGTAACTGACGGTAAGCATGACTTAGTCTTGATGTGTCACAATGTACCGCATTATGGGGAATTAATACCTGCCATTGGTACAGGAATCAAAAGTTTATCAGTCTTAAACTATCAAAAAGAGTTTGAACTAAAAAAGATAGAAGATAAAGATAAGCAAAAATACGCCATCTTAAAAGGTGAAACCTTTTATGAGTATATATTAAGAGGTAAAGTCATCGATCCAATTCTCGCTCTCGTAATGATTGAAGGATTTCTTGTGAGTCTTAAAAATCATTTTGAATTGGGGCTACCAAAATCATTTAAAATCAATGATTTCGTTGAATTTACCGCAGACAGATTGGACGCCTCTCTAATCTAGTCGTACAACAAAAAAAACGAAGCACCTAGTACTTCCAAAAGTATATATAAGGTGCTTCGTTTTTTGTTTCGTGCATGAATTTTATGACACGGTATTTAATTTCATTTTTATCTAGGAATGATTGAACTGCAACGGATTCTTTTAATCCTTCTAGGTGACCTGGGTATGCGACAACTAAGATAAAGCCTTTAGCATTTTTATGAAGCTTTTCTAATGTTTCAATCGTCGTATGTGTCATGGTAGTCAATTGTTTATTACCACCAGGCAGATAACCTAAATTAAAGACAACACCATCATATGTTTGAACATACTTTAAAATGTTTTCATGTGAATCATGAATATATGTAATATTGTTGAAGTTCTTGGTTAATTCTTTAGTATTTTTAATCGCAACTTCTTGAATATCAAAGGCATAGACTTGTTTAGAGTTTTCAGCAAGGAATAAAGTATCATATCCATTACCGGCAGTAGCATCAATCATAATTGAATCTTTAGTTATATTTTCTAGTATCAGTTTATGCGCAAGATCAGTTATTTTTATATTTTTCACAGTAATCACCTTGATATAAATTGAGTCTTCTCATTTTCTTATCAATTTCGTTTGTTACAGTGAATTTCTTTCTTGTCCAATCTGGGGCAATTAACATTTCATCTGGAGCATCACCAGTTAGGCGATGTACAATGATATCTTTTCTTAACCATAATAATTGTTCAACCGTGATATCAACGTATTCTTCTTTAGTTAGAAGATGCCAAGGGTTCTTTAAGTATTGATAACCCATCTTAGTTTTTTCCATGACATGGAGCATATGGATTTTAATACCTTGAATAGGTAATGTGTTTAAATGTTTAACGGTCTCTAGCATCATTTCATTGGTTTCACCAGGTAGACCGTTAATGATATGAACAACCACATCTAAATTCTTTTCCCTTAAACGATATACTGCATCATCAAAGGTTGGTAGGTCATGTGCTCGATTAATCAAATCACTAGTTACTTGGTGAATAGTTTGAAGACCTAATTCAACTTGAATTGGAATTCTTTTATTGAGTTCACCAAGATAATCAACGACATCTTGTGGTAGTGAGTCTGGTCTTGTACCAATTGAAATCATGACAATGTTTGGATCTAGGCTAGCAGCTTCTTCATAAATCTCTTTTAGTTTAGGTAGTGGTGCATGCGTATTTGTATTTGCTTGAAAATATGCAACATAATATCCATCTGACCATTTTTTATGCATTTGTTCCTTGATTTTTTCAAATTGAACAGGTAATGGATCGTGTTTATCACCAGCAAAATCTCCAGAACCCATCCATGAACAAAAAGTACATCCACCAGATGCCACTGTACCATCAATATTTGGGCATGTAAAACCTGCATTTAAAGCAATTTTAAACACCTTTTTATTGAATTTTTGACGATAGTAATTGTTTAGAGTATTATAATGTTTTTCTGCAGTAATTAAGTCCATATTTTCACCAGTTATTATTTTACCATATCATGTATGATATGTATTCATTTGAAGTTTTTATGGAATAATTTGAAAAATTAAGTGAATAATGAAAGTAGTTTTCAAGGATTTTAAACTTACTTCGAGCACTGATACATGTTATAATAACCATACAAGGAGTGACAAGATGTATCTAAGATTTAGAAGCGCACTTTTACAACCTAAAATGATACCTCATTTCATTAAAGATTCCTGGCTTAAGGTTTGGAGTTACTTTTTTTTATTGATGATTGTCTTAATGATTCCGTTTGTTATTACAATTGTGCCAGTTAATGGATTAAGAGGTGATGAGATCTTAGCAATAGAAGAAAACTTCAGTAGTCGATTTTTTGGTCCTTATGAAATTGAAAATGGGAAACTTTTGATTGAAGCTCATAACTTAACGGATGAAAAATATCTGAGTATCGACAATTATACAATTAGATTGATTGGTCGACCTTTAAATTCTGATGTTCGTAATTTTGAATATATCTTTTTAGAAGAAGGCATTAGATTCACTCTTTTAGGTAGAGAGTATGGATATTATCCATATGAAGAACTAGGATTACAAAACTTTACTTTTAACGATTATTCAAACAAGAATATTGAAACATTTGTAAAAGCAATTAATTACATTAGAAAAGACAATGATTTTGAAATTAAATCATTCCAACTTTCACTTTATTTTGGAGCAGGTGTTGCTCAAACCTTATTTTTTATATTGTTAACTGCGTTATTAACAAGAACACAGTTAACATTTAAAAACAGATTTAAATTAATTATGTACGCATCAACAATCTATGTCATTTGTGTAACCTTCGGTTTACTATTTGGTCTTAATTTCTTATCATGGATTGGGATGTTATTACTGATTATTTATAGCCAAATTGCATTATCACAATTTGTTGTTAACTAGAGGGTATTATGCCAAATTTATTTGAAACATTTATTAATCAAGCACAACTGAATATTCACCCACTTTCAACAGCAAAACTTCTGGGAGTAACTGCTAAAAAGTCTAATAGATCATTACATTTTTTAGTTGAGTTTGATGAATTAATGACACCTCCACAAATGAGTCTTTTTATTAATCAACTTCAAACATTCTTTTTAAAACCTAATGTTGTTGGATATATTGATTATCAATTTAGATTTAAAACAGCAGATCTTTCGACTAACTATAAAGGGTATTATGACATGATTGTGCATAAAGCTGCTGAATCATTTTCACCGATTCAAATATTTAAAACATTGAATGTTGAATTTGTAAATAATACATACTATGTGATTGTTGAAAAAGATGGTGTGGTTGTTAAAAAATATTTCCCTGAACTAAAGAGAGTATTTTCAAAACACGGATTAGGTGTTTCTTTTGAGATTAAAATCAATGAACAATTAGAAACAGTTGAAGAACAAGTAGCCAGAAGAATTGAAGAGGAACAAGAAAACTTAAAATCATTGGCACAAAACCAAAGTGAAATTGTTTTAGCGGAAAAAACAAGTTTTACGAATAAACACTCACCGCTTGCCGTTCCAATTAGTGAAATCCCATCAACTCAATATTTACTTGATAAATATAAAAACGAAAAAGGTGATGCGAACTTCCTTATTGAAGGGGAAGTCTTTAAAACTGAATTTAGAGCTTTAAAGAATACCAACCTTTTAACATTCTCTATTTCTGATGAACAAGATGCAATCACAGTTAAACGATTTGTCAGAAGCGATAAAGATATCGCACTGGCTAAAGCGATTAAAGTTGGCGATATTGTTCAAGTTTCAGGTGAAGCTCAATTTGATACTTTCCAAAAAGAGATTATTTTAATGGCTAAAGCTTTATATCAAATCGAGCGTCCAAAGAAACAAGAAAGAATGGATAAATCTAAAGAGAAGCGTGTTGAATTTAGTATTCACACTAAAGCTTCACCGATGGATGCTGTAACTGACATCAAAGATTATGTTGCAACGCTTGAAAAATGGGGTCATGAGGCTTTTGCTATTACCGATAAAAATGGTGTTTATGCCTTCCCTGATGTAGTTAAAGCAGTTAAAGGTAAAAAGATTAAACCGATTTTTGGTGTCGAACTTGAATACATTGATGAAGAACAATTCAAGATTGCTTGGGACTATCATGAAGACTTTAATTTAAAAGAAGCAACTTACGTTGTATTTGATATTGAAACCACAGGTCTGTCTGTGGTTCGTGACAAGATTATTGAAATTGCAGCTTATAAGGTCGTTGGTGGAATCATCGGTGAACGTTTTGAAGTGTTAGTTAATCCGGAAGAAAAATTATCGGCATTTACAACATCTTTAACAAATATCACAGATGAAATGTTAGAAGGTAAAGACACCATTGAAAAAGTCTTACCAGAATTCATGGAATTTATTAAGGGTTCAGTCCTTGTTGCTCATAATGCTTCATTTGATGTGAACTTTATTATTGAAAAAGCTAAACAATTAGGAATTAATCATGAAGATTTCGCAGTTATTGATACATTAAACCTTGCAAGATATTTCTATAACCATAAGAACAAGACTGAAAATCATGCAAGATTTTATGCAACAGATTCTGGTAATATTCCTGATTTAAAACGATTTAATTTAAAAGCGGTAACTAAGTTCTTTAAAGTTAATTTAGAAGCACACCATAGAGCTATTTATGATGCTTATGCAACAGCAGAAATTTTCTTAGCAATGCTTCAAAATTTTTATAAAGAAGAAATCATGACTTATTATGAAATTGATGCCTCAATCGAACCTGATAAGGTATGGCCACATCCATTTGGATATACTGCGACAGTGATTGCTCAAAACCAAGTGGGTTATAAAAATCTCTTTAAAATCGTATCAGATGCATTAACTGAACATTTTAGTGATGGTCCAAGACTCGTTAAATCGGTATTTAATAAATACAGAAATGGTGTTTTAATTGGTTCATCAAGTGAAACTGGCGAAGTATTTGAAGCTGCATTAAATAAGAATGATGATGAATTACGTCGTGCAATTTCATTCTATGACTATGTTGAAGTACATCCAATTCCAGCCTATAAGCATTTAGAAAAGGGATTAGGTGATTTTGGTAAAGAAATTATTCAATCCATTGTAAAACGAATCGTTGATACAGCAAAAGAATTGAATAAAACAGTCATTGCGACTTCAAATGCACATTACTTAAATCCAGAAGATAAAAAATACCGTGAAATTTATATTCATACAAAATCAGTTGGTGGTGGATTACATCCATTAGCAAACTATGATGTTTCGCCTGACCAACATTTATTAACAACACAAGAAATGCTTGATGCATTTAGTTTCTTAGATAATGATACAGCTTATGAAATTGTTGTTACTAACACAAGAAAATTAGCTGATTCAATTGAACAAATTCAAGCATTCCCTAAAGATTTATATTCAATTCAAGATGATGCATTCAAAGATACATTAGGCATTGAATCGATTGCAGAAGAAGTTAAATGCTTAGTTTACAACAAAGCCCATGAACTTTATGGATCAACGATTCATCCCTATGTAAATCAAAGAATTGAACGCGAACTAAAAAATATCATTGATAACAAATTCGCACCAATTTATTATATTTCACATTTACTTGTTAAGAAGTCACTTGATGATGGTTACTTAGTTGGTTCTCGTGGTTCGGTTGGTTCCTCACTGGTTGCAACCTTAATGGAAATTACTGAAGTAAATCCTCTAAAACCGCACTACAGATGTAAAAATGGTGATTATTCAGTCTTTAAGATGAGTGATGAGGAAATTATCGAACAAGGTGTATCCGCGATTGATGAACCATACATTGAAGCATTAAAACATGTTAAATCTGGTTATGACCTTCCTGATATGAACTGTCCGCATTGTCAAGCTAAACTGCATAAGGATGGACACGATATTCCGTTTGAAACATTCTTAGGTTTTGATGGAGATAAAGTGCCGGATATAGACTTAAACTTTTCAGGTGACTATCAAGCTAAAGCCCATGAATACGTAAGAGAATTGATTGGAGAAAATTACTCATTTAGAGCTGGAACCCTTCAAACAGTTGCTGAAAGAAATGCGTTTGGTTATGTTAGAGGTTATTTAGAAGACCAAGGATTAACTAAACGAAGTGCATATATTGAATGGTTAGCTAAAGGTATTGAAGGCGTTAAGCGTTCAACTGGTCAGCACCCAGGTGGGATTGTTGTCGTACCTAAAGATAAAACTATTTATGATGTTACACCAATTCAATATCCAGCAGATGATATAAATGCTGCATGGAAAACAACACACTTTGATTATCACTCGTTTGAAGATAACTTATTAAAACTAGATATTCTAGGACATGATGACCCAACCATGATTAAATTCTTAATGGATTATGTCTATGAACATCCAGGTGAGTTCCCGTTTAATAGAGCACAAGATATTCCTGTTGATGATCCAAAGATTTATGAACTCTTCCAAGGTACTAAAGTATTAGGCTTTGAAGATAAAGAAGTTTATGGAGAAGTTGCAAGTTATGCAATCCCTGAATTTGGGACAGGTTTTACAAGACAAATGTTATTTGATACCAAACCATCAAGTTTTGCAGGGTTAGTTAAGATTTCTGGCTTATCCCACGGAACGGATGTTTGGTTAAAGAACTCACAAGACTTAGTCCTTGGAACCACTCAATATGGCAAGATTTCATTTGATGATGTGATTGGTTGTCGTGATGATATTATGGTCGAACTCATTGGTTATGGTTTAGAACCATTAAAAGCCTTTGAGATTATGGAATTCGTAAGAAAAGGTAAACCATCAGCCAACCCAGCTAAATGGGCCGAATATGAAGTTGTTATGCGTGCGCATAATGTACCAGAATGGTATATTTGGAGTGCCTCACAAATTAAGTATATGTTCCCTAAAGCACACGCGACTGCCTATGTCATTATGGCAATGCGAATTGCATGGTTTAAGGTTTATAAACCGCTATTATTCTATAGTGGATTCTTCTCAAAACGAGCTGTTCAATTTGACCATGACACAATGGTTGCAGGTTACAATGCAATTAGAAATAAAATTATTAAGATGGAAAATTCAACCGATCTTAAAGCCAAAGATGAAGACGTTTTAGTCACATTATATATCGCACTTGAAATGACAAGAAGAGGGTTCAAATTCTTACCCGTGGATATTAATAAGAGTGAAGCAAGCGAATTTGTTATGGAAAAAGATGGTCTTAGAATGCCATTCATATCAATTGATGGGCTTGGATTACAAGCAGCAATTGATACTGTGGAGAATAGAAAAAAGAAGCCATTTACATCCAAAGAAGACGTTCAAAGACGTACAAAACTTAATAAAACTGTATTCGAAAGACTTGAATCAATTAATGCTTTTGGTGATTTAAAAGAGACCTCTGGTGAAATTGAAAGCGGTTTATTCGCTGCTTTTATATAAATATCTTTATTTTCACATTATTAAATGCACCAAAGCGCAATAACTTTTTTATGTTGTATAATAGCGTTAGTGAATACAAGAGGTGATTTCAAATGCAAAGCTCAAATCCAATTTTCTCTAGTCTTAGCAAAAATGGATATGCAACTGATAAAGTAGCAACCAAAGCTGGGATTTCAACAAAAACATTTATTTTATTAGCAATTACAGTAATTTCTGGATTCCTTTCAATATATATTCCAGTAAATGTATTAGAACCATTATTAATTGTTTCTGGGATTATTGCATTTATTGCAGTAATAGTATCAATGTTTAAACCTAAATTATCTATGCTTGCAGGTATTGTATATAGTGTGAGTGAAGGTATACTTTATGGTATCGTTACTTATTATCTAAACCAATTTTTCCCTGGTGTTGGTGCAACTGCAATGATGGGTACAGCTGTGGTATTCGTTGTGATGTTAGTTTTATATAACACAGGATTATTAAGAGGTTCAGCATTATTAAGAAAGATTGTTATTGGATCACTTATTTCAATGTTAGTTGGGACATTAGTTGTATCAATTATGTCATTAACTAATCCGGTATTTTTGGTTGAACTTGCAAATAACTTTGGTCTTGCATTATTTATTTCAATTTTCTCAGTTGTGTTAGGTGCATTTATGTTAACACTTGACTTTAACAGAGCTGACCAAGTGATTGCAATGGGTCTTGGAAAAGAGTATGAATGGGCAGCTGCTTTAGGCTTCATGATTACTTTAATCTATATTTACATTAATATCTTAAGATTATTAGTTGTTCTACAAAGAAATAGATAGTATAATAAAGTAAATCGTTGATGTAACAGTAGTAAATTAAAAAGCGCAATTAGAAGCGAGCATGGATTTGGTGAAAGCATGCATGTAGCGTTAGTTGAATTCGGTTACTGAGTGGATAGGTAAAATCTATCTCGGATAATCCCGTTAAAGATAATTAAGTGGCGTAGAGTTATGACTTTACGAACTAAGGTGGTACCGCGATTAAAACTCGTCCTTAGAGTAGAAATACTTTAAGGACTTTTTATTTTTATTAAGAAAGAAGAGAGGTTAAATCATGAAAGAAAAAATTGAAAGCCTAGTAAGCCAATTAGAGGTTGAAATTAAAAGTGCAGAGACACTTGATCAAGTGGAAGCACTACGTGTTAAATACTTAGGTAAAAGTGGTGAATTAACTCAAATGATGCCACTAATTAAAACATTGCCAAATGAAGAAAAACCTACTTTTGGTAAATGGATTAATGATGCTAAAGTGGCAATGGAAGCGTTAATTACTAACTTTAAGAATGTTATTCTAACTAAAGAATTAGACAAAAAACTAAGTGAAGAATCTATTGATGTCACACTTCCAGGTTATAAGTTTAAAACAGGTGGTGTGCATATCTTAAACCAAGTCATTGAAGACTTAGAAGATTATTTCATTGGACAAGGATTTAATGTTGCAGAAGGCCCTGAACTTGAACAAGATTTATATAACTTTGAAATGATGAATCTTGCAGAAGGACATCCTGCTCGTGAAATGCACGACTCATTTTATGTGACTGAAAAAGAATTATTAAGAACACATACATCACCAGTTCAAGCACGTTTTATGTTACAAGCACAAGGTAAGGAGATTGCTATTATCTCACCAGGTAAAACATATCGTCGTGACCCAGATGATGCAACTCACTCACACCAATTTATGCAATGTGAAGGCTTAGTGGTTGGTAAAGATATTAGCTTTGCTAATTTAAAAGCTGTTCTTTTAGGTATGGCTCGTCATCTGTTTGGACCAGAAAGAGAGATTAGACTGCGTCCTTCATACTTCCCATTTACTGAACCTTCAGTTGAAGTCGATGTGATGTTTACTAAAAAAGATGGTTCAAAACGTTGGATTGAAGTTTTAGGTGCTGGTATGGTTCACCCAAATGTTTTAAGAATGGGTGGTTATAATCCAGATGTTATGAATGGTTTTGCATTCGGTATTGGTATAGAAAGAATCGCAATCCTAAAATACGGAATTGATGACATCAGACATTTTTATACCAATGATGTTAGATTCTTAAACCAATTTTAAGGGGAACAAATCATGAACATTTTAGAAAATATATTAAAGCAATTTATTGATTTACCAGAAAATTTATCAGAAGTTACAAATAAAAGAATTATTGAAGTTGATGATTATCTGCCAATAAACTCTGCAACTAACTTAGTGGTTGGTCATGTTTTAACATGTATTGACCATCCAAACTCAGACCACTTACACATTACAACTGTTAATGTAGGTGACGAAGTTTTACAAATTGTCTGTGGTGCACCTAATGTTGCAGCAGGGCAATACGTGATTGTATCTAAAATTGGTGCAGTCCTACCAGGTGATTTCCAAATTAAAAAGGGAATGGTGCGTGGGGTTGAATCAAATGGTATGATTTGTTCATTAAAAGAATTAGGTTTTGATGAAAAACATATCCCAGAAAAATATCAATCAGGCATTTTTGTTTTTGAAGATGAAGTTACACCAGGCCAAAGTGCACTGGCTGCACTTGGACTTGATGGTAACAAATTAGTCTTAGGCATGACTGCGAATCGTGGAGATTTACTATCTCATTTAGGTTTTGCACATGATTTAGGGGCAATGCTAAACTTACCAGTTTACATCCCACAAACAACATATACACCAGTGCATAAACACGAACATTTACACGTAGAAATTAAAAATGACACTTGTTACGATTACAATGCAGCGGTTTTAGAAGTTAAGATTAAAGAATCACCATGGTGGTTAAAAAATGCTTTAATTCAATCAGATATCAGACCAATTAATAATGTTGTTGATATTACAAACTACATTTTAATTACCTATGGCACACCACTTCATGCATTCGATTTTAACAAGGTTAACTCTGATAAGATCGTTGTAAGAAATGCCAAAGATGGTGAAAAAGTTGTTACACTTGATGAAATTGAAAGAACTTTAGTTGATACAGATATTGTTATTACAGATGGTAAAAACCCAATTGCACTTGGTGGTGTGATGGGACTTGCTAATTCAGCAATTGATGAAAATACAACTAAGATTATTTTAGAAGCAGCACTTTTTGCACCTAGTGCAATCCAAAAAACAACACGTCGTTTAGGTTTAAGAAGTGATTCATCACTTCGTTATGAACGCGGTGTTGAAAGAGAACGTGTGATGCTTGGTATGGAACAAGCAATCCAACTTTTAGTTGATTTAGCAGATGCAGAAGTTTATGAAGGTATGGATGATGCACATATAGATGCACCAGAAAATCCAATTATTAAATTAAATGTTCCTAAAATCAATCGTGAATTAGGCTTAAACCTAACTAAAGAAGAAATCATTTCATTACTAGAAAGATTAAACTATTCAATCGAAGATGGTAATGAATTACTTGTTCAAGCACCAGGTTATCGTTTTGATATCAATATTCATGCTGATGTTGTTGAAGAAATTGCCCGTGTTTATGGATATGATGAAATTCCATTAACGCCATTACCAGTTACAAATAAAGGCGGCTTAACAGTTGCACAAAAGAACTTAAGAAAATTAAGACACACACTTGCTGAAATAGGTTTAAATGAAGTGATTAACTATAGTTTAATTGATCAAAAATCAATTGAAGCATTCCCTAAATTTGGAGAAGTAACTGGCGTTTTAACACCAATGAGTGAAGATCGTAAATATTTACGTCAATCATTATTAGGTGGATTACTTCAAAATATTTCATATCATGGAAAACGTCAAATTGAAAATATTTTTGTCTTTGAAATGGGTCATGTGTTTGCTAAAAATGATGAAAGAAATCATGTCGGTGTTGCACTTTCTGGTAAATTCCAAGAATTATCATTTACTAAATCATCATTAGCAGTTGATTTCTTTGTCTTAAAAGGATTATTAGATAAAGTATTATCAAGATTTGGATTAGTGCCTGAGTTAAAGAAAAATGCTGAGATTTCAGGATTCCATCCTGGTATTGCAGCAGATATCTTAGTTGATGGACAAAAAGTTGGTGTGATTGGAAAAATCCATCCAAGTGTTGCTAAAGACTATGATTTAGAAGATGTCTTTGCCTTTGAATTTGATTTATCATTGATTTCAAAAGTAAATGAAAAATTATCTTATGAAACAGTATCGAGATTCCCATCAATTACGCGTGATATTTCGTTTGTAATTTCAAAAGAATATGCAGTCGGTGATGTCTTAAAATTAATTAAACAAACTGCTAGAAAACTCATTACTGATGTTGAATTATTTGACGTCTACCAAGGTAAAAACGTTGAAGATGGACATCAATCTTTAGCAGTTTCAATCACTTTCAATAATAAAGAAAAGACTTTAGAGACTGAAGAAGTTGAAAAAGCATTAAAATCAATTAAGAACAGATTAGGCTTTGAATTTAAAGTGAAAATGAGGGATTAAGAGCGATATGCTCTTTTTCTTTAGAAAAATAAAAGACTTTCTTGTATAATTAAGAATGAAGGTATGATGATATGAACTTAATTTATGATTTGACTTATGATGAACTAGAAGAGTTTATCGTTAAAAACGGATTTCCTAAATTCCGTGCAGGCCAAGTGTGGCATTGGATTTACAAACAGAAGATTGATTTCTTCAATCAAATGAATAACGTTCCAAAAGAATTAGTTGATTTAATGACTAATAATTTTACTTTTGACACAATGGAACTTGTTATTAAAAATGTATCAGATGATGGTACAATCAAATTCTTATATGACTTACATGATGCTAATTTAATTGAAACAGTTTTAATGAAACACAATTATGGAATGTCTGCTTGTGTGACAACTCAAGTGGGTTGTAATATTGGATGTTCATTCTGTGCTTCAGGTATTTTAAAGAAACAAAGAGATTTATCAGCTGGGGAAATTGTTGGTCAAATTATTAAGACTGAAAAAGACTCAGGTGTTAGAATTTCTAGTATTGTAATTATGGGAATTGGTGAACCGTTTGATAACTGGAAGAACTTAATTAAATTCTTCCAAATTGTTAACCATCCAAAAGGTTTAGCGATTGGTGCAAGACACATCACTGTATCAACATCAGGTTTAGTACCTAAGATTAAAGAATTTGCTCATTTAGGTATTCAAGTGAACTTAGCTGTTTCACTACATGCCCCAAATAATGAAATTCGTTCTAAATTAATGAAGATCAATGACAGATTCCATGTTGAAGAAGTTATTGATGCAATCAAATATTATATTAACGTAACTAACCGTCGTGTAACGATTGAGTATATTATGATTCAAGAAGTTAATGACTCAGTAGAGACAGCAAAAGAATTAGCTGCATTACTAAAAGGTATGAATGTTTATGTTAACTTAATCCCATACAATAAAGTTAAAGAAGCTCCATGGGAACGTTCAACACTTGAACGTCGTGAAGCCTTCTTTAAGATTCTAAAAGATAATAAGATTACTGCAGTACTTCGTCGTGAACAAGGGCATGATATCAATGCTGCATGTGGACAATTAAGAAGTCAACATCTATAATAAGGAGATTTGTTTGAAACAAGCATTAGTTACTAAATTAATCGGTGGATTATACACGTTTAAAGATTTAGAAACAGGTGAATCCTATGAAGGCTATGCCCGTGGTAAATTTAGAAAAGTAAGAGTTGAAAAAGACTCAAGCTTTAATAAAAATGCCACTAAAAAGACTAAAAAAGATGTTAAAGACATCGTTTTAAGTCCTAAAGTCGGAGATATCGTTTCATATGAGTTTTCAACACAATACATGATTACAGAAATCATGGAACGTAGAAACGAACTTCAAAGACCGGATGTTGCCAATGTTGATCAGGTTTTATTGGTTTTTTCAGCAATTAGACCAGATTTTAGTTTCAACCTTTTGGATAAATTCTTGGTTATCCTAGAACATCACAATTTAACACCTATTATTGTGGTATCAAAAATTGATTTAATTGATCAAGAAACTTTATTAAAACTTAAAGCAGATCTCAAGTTTTATGAGCCTTTTTATGACATTCACTATGTGAATAGTAAAGCTAGAATCGGTTTTGATGTCTTAGAGACAATTTTCAAAGATAAAATTACTGTATTAGCAGGTCAAACCGGAGTCGGTAAATCAACTTTAATGAATGCATTAATTCCAGAACTTTCGTTAAAGACCCAAGAAATTTCAGATGCACTTGGTCGTGGTAAACATACAACTAGACATTCTGAAATTTACGCTTTTGGTGGTGGATATATAGCAGATACTCCAGGTTTTTCTAAAATCGAGTTTGAATCCCATGATTATCAATTAGTTAAAGACTACTTCATAGATTTTAGGGAAGTTGAACATAGTTGTAAATTCGGAAGTAACTGTTATCATATAAGTGAACCAAACTGTCAAGTAAAACTTGATGTTAAAGAGGGAAAAATCTTAAAATCTCGATATGAAAGTTATCTTTCTTTCATCGAGGAATTAAAAACAAGAAAAGAAAAATATTAGGGGGTTTCAAAATGAAAGTTGCACCATCGATCTTGACTGCGAATTTCATTCGTTTAGAAGATGAGTTAAAGTCTGTAGAAAATGATGCAGATTATATTCACGTAGATATTATGGATGGACATTTTGTCAATAATATCTCATTTGGACCAATGATTGCAGGACAAATTGGTAACTTAACTAAGTTACCGATGGACATCCATTTAATGGTTGAATATCCATTAGAGTGGATCGACAAAGTGAATTTTCCAACGACTGAATTTATTACTGTGCATGCTGAATGCCATCGTTTCGCAGAAAGTTTAAAGAGAATTAAATATTTAGGTAAAAAAGCTGGATTATGTATTAAACCTTCAACTGGAGTTGATTACATTCTTCCATACCTTGATAAAGTAGATTTAGTGCTTGTTATGGGTGTTGAACCTGGTTATGGTGGACAAATGTTCATCCAAGGTCAACTAAAGAAAATTGAAGAATTAGCACGTATTAAAGCTGAAAATGGTTATACATACGAAATTGAAGTTGATGGTGGTATAAATGCAACCACTGCGCGTCAAGTTGCCGAAGCTGGTGCAACAATTGTTGTTGCGGGCACTTATATCTTTAACTTTGAAAATAGAAAAGAACGAATTGATTCATTAAAATAATGAAAGCATATATCGTAACCTATCCATTTATTAATAATTTGAATATTTTACGCCAAAAAAACGAAGAAGATTACATCATCGCAGTGGATGATGCAGTCTTTTTTCTCATTGGGGAAAAAATAAAATTCGATTATGCTATTGGTGATTTTGATTCAAATAATTCATTATCTTATGTCAAATCATTTAAAAATGTGATTATTTTACCTGAGGAAAAGGATCAAACAGATACTGAGGCAGCCATTGAGTTAGCAGCTAAACTAAAGGTTAAGGAAACTGTTTTACTAGGTGGTATAGGTGGTGAACGTATTGAGCATACACTAGCTAATATTACCTTAATAAAAAAGTATCCTAATTTAAGGATACTTAATGATCAGTCAGAAATATTTAGTTTAAGTGAAGGTAATCATACAGTTAAATTTGATGGATATGTGAATATTTTTGCTGAGGAGAATTCCACAATTTCACTTGAAGGATTCAAATATCCTTTAAAAGATTATCATTTAAAACCTGAACAAGTTATTGGTATTTCTAATGAAATAACTGCTAATTTTGGTCAAATTGCAGTGAAAAAAGGCCGAATTTTAGTCATATTAACGATTTTAGATAATAAAAAAAGGCAAAATACGCCTTAGTTTATTTAATCAAATGTAATTAATTATGCACGCTCTAAGCTAAGTTTCTTTAATGCTTTAGCAGAAACTTTAACTTTTTTTACATTCCCGTTTTCATCTTTAATTCTAACTGTTTGTAAGTTAGCTTTCCAAGTACGACGAGTTGCATTTAAAGCGTGGCTACGTTTATTACCAAATGATGTAGTTTTACCAGTTACATAGCATCTAGCCATAGTATCACTCCTTTTACGCCTTACTTATCTTAACATATATATCTTTAAATTGCAACAACTAACAGTTAAAAAAAATCAAAACTATATACCATAGGTATAAGACATATAAAGTATATGACTTTACTTATGTAAATCTGTGTTATAATTAAGATAATCATATAGTGTATTGCATTATTGCTTTTATTTTACATTAGTGATATACTAGTTGACGTCGAATTATCTTCGCAATAATTCGAATTTAAAATTAAATACAATTAACTCAATTTAATCATGGCTAAAATTCGTTTTCGAGAGAACGAATCGGAGGAAAATTATGTCTAATAAAAAGGTTAGTGGTGAACTATTTAAAAAGATGGTCACCAACGGGGCTATCCACTTAAAGAATAATCATAAGGAAGTGGATCACCTTAACGTGTTTCCGGTACCAGATGGTGATACGGGAACAAACATGCAGATGACCATGATGGCGGGTATTAAAGAAGTCACTGCGTTAAACTCAAATTCTATTGTTGATGTTAGTAAAATTCTATCCAGAGGATTATTAATGGGAGCTCGTGGAAACTCAGGAGTTATTCTTTCTCAGTTCTTCCGCGGTGTATACTCTGAAATTTCTAAAATTAATAACGGTTCAGTTACAATCAAAGAATTTATCCAAGCTTTAGTGGGCGGATATCAAATGGCATATAGAGCAGTTATGGATCCTGTAGAAGGGACTATTTTAACTGTGGTCAGAGAATCTGCTGAGCGTGTTCTTCAAGAACAAAAGAACTTAACATCTATTGAAGATGTTTTAAAAGTTTATCTAACACAAGCTAAAGAAACTCTAAATAAGACACCTGAACTATTACCAGTATTAAAAGAAGCTGGTGTTGTTGACTCTGGTGGAGCTGGATTTATTAAAATCATCGAAGGTATGATGATGGCCCTTGAAGGTCAAATTCTTGCTGAAGAAGAAAAATCTTTCAACCCGCAAGTAAAACATGAAGAATATATTGGTGCAAACGCACTTGGTGAAATTGATATTAAGTTCGGTTATTGCACTGAATTCATTGTCCAATTATTTAATTGGGAATCATTTGATGTGAACAATGTTCGTAGACCATTAGAACAAATGGGTGATTCGTTAGTTGTTGTAACAGATGAAGATCTATTAAAGGTACACGTACACACAAACGAACCTGGTGTTGCATTAACACTTGCACAAAAGTTTGGTGAACTTAAAACCGTTAAGATTGAAAACATGAGATCACAACATTCAAATATCACTGGACAAGATCATTCACACGATCATGACCATTCTCATGAAGCTAAACCTGAAACAGTAGAAGTTAAAAAACCACGTGCTAAATATGGTCTAATTGCTGTTGCTCAAGGTGAAGGTACTAAAGAAGCTCTTAAAGAGCTTGGTGTTGACTATATCGTTGATGGTGGTCAAACAATGAACCCACCAACAGAAGATTTCATTAAAGCAATCGAAAAGGTCAATGCTGAAAATGTAATTATCTTACCAAATAACTCAAATATTATCTTAACTGCTGAACAAGCTGCTAAGTTAACTGAAGGCTATAATGTATCAGTATTAAAGACTAAGACTGTTGCTCAGGGCTATGCTTCATTAATTCAATTTGATCCAACCATTACTTTAGAAGAAAATACTGAAACAATGCAAAGTGTTGTAGACAATTTAAAATCTGGTGAAGTAACTTACGCTGTTCGTGATACAGAAATGCATGGTGTTAAAGTTGAAGCTGGTGATTATATTGGTATTTCTAAGAGTAAGATCATCTTATCTACTAAAGATAGATTAGAAACAATTAAAGGTTTATTAAAGACTCTAGTAAGTGATGATTCTGAAATTGTTACAATCTTCTATGGTGCAGCTGTTGAAGAAGCAGAACTTGAAGAAGTTGTTGCTTATGTATCAGAGTTAAATGAAGATTGTGAAGTTGAAGCAATCAATGGTAAACAAGATATTTATTCATATATCTTAGCAGTAGAATAAAAACACATTTAAAATTGTGGCACATTGTCGTGCCACTTTTTTGTTTTATAACTTTCTTTGACTTAGGTTTTCAATAATAGTATTATTGATACTGGAAAACGAGGGTTACTTATGAAAATACTAACAACAATCCATTCTTTAGATAATATAGAGTCATTTTTTAGTCTTGCAGATGGATTTATTTTAGGTGATGGTCGCTTTGCAAAAACCATTACACATGATTTTAAGGATGAGATAGTCGTTGCAATTGATACGATATTTCAAGCTAAGAAGGAAGTATTTGTTCTATTTAACAAACTATTTACAGATTTTGAAATTGAAGTTGTTAAATCATACGTAAAGTCATTACCAGTTGAAAAAATAACTGGTTTTATTGGTGCTGATTTAGGTCTACTTTATATGTTCAAAGAGTTAGGCTTAGAATCTAAGTTCGTTTATAATCCAGAAACACTACTCACTAATGATGAAGATTTTAATGATCTTGCAACTTACCATATTAAAGGAGCATATGTATCAAGAGAAATCACTTTAAATGATGTTTTAGAGATTGGATCATTAAAAAAATATCAATTATTTATGTTTGGTCATGGACATATGGCGATGTTTTATTCAAAACGTCCATTGTTAACATCTTTTAATAGTTATCAAAAAAAGGATGATAATTTATCATTTAATAAAACATTAAGACTAAAAGAAAAGAAAAGAGTCAATGAAGAATACCCGGTATATCAAGATTATGCTGGAACCCATGTTTTTAGAGGACATATCTTCCATACTTACCCATATATAAATGAATTAAGTAAGGTTGTTGATTATCTAGTTATCGATACGTTCTTAAAAGATGATGCATATGGCTTAGATATTATCGCTTTATATAAAGGCTTAAAAACAATTGATGAAATCAATCTTAAATACCAAGAAACATATCTTGATGCTTTCTTAACAAATGAAGTAACGATTAAAGGTGAAGAAAATGATTGAATTATTAGCACCGGCAGGTAATTTAGAAAAATTAAAAACAGCCATTATTTATGGAGCAGATGCAGTCTTTATTGGTGGTAAACACTTTAGTTTACGTGCCAATGCTTCAAACTTTGATGAAAATGATTTAATTGAAGGTTGTAAGTTTGCTCATGAACGTGGAAAAAAAGTATATGTTACAACAAACGTTATTCCACATCAAAAAGATAAAGAAGGTTTAATTGAATACTTAAAAGTATTAGAAAGAGCTAAAGTTGATGCCATCATTGCTGCAAGTCCATTAATTATTAATACAGCACTAGAACACACTTCTTTAGAAGTGCATGTATCAACTCAGCAATCAGCGATGAATATTAATACAGTTAATTATTTTCATCAAAAAGGTGCAACAAGAGTGGTACTTGCACGTGACCTAGACTTAAAAGAAATTGAACATATTGTAACAAATGTCGATGCTGAAATTGAAGTCTTTATTCATGGTGGTATGTGTGCTGGTTACTCAGGACGTTGTGCTCTATCAAATCATTTAACTAATAGAGATGCAAACCGCGGTGGTTGTGCGCATACATGTCGTTGGTTCTTTGACTTAGAAAAAGATGGAATTAAGGATACTGATGTACCATTTAGTCTAGGGTCAAAAGATTTAGCTGCAGTACGTGAAATTCCAAAATTAATTGATATGGGTGTTGCTTCATTAAAAATTGAAGGACGTATGAAATCTCAACACTATATTGCAACTGTTGTTAATACATACCGCAGACTCATTGATGAGTATCAACAAACAGGCATGGTTGCTGATTTTGAAAAATATGAGAATGAACTAAAATTAGCAGAAAACAGAGAAACTTCACATGGGTTCTTCTATGGTTTACCAACTGAAGAGCAACAGTTATTTGAACGTCGTAGTGAACGTGTGATGCAAAACTTTGTTGGACTTGTAGTTGATTATGATAAAGAAACAAAACTTGCAACAATTGAAACTAAAAATGTATTCAGGTTAGAAACATTAGAAGTTTTATCACCTAACTTTGAATCAAGATCATTTGAAAATACAATTATGTATTCAATGGAAGGTGAGCCAATGGATCGTGCCTTTCGTGCGAACCAATTAATCAAATTAATGATTCCGTTTGAAGTAAAACCTTACGACATGTTAAGAGCATCAAGAACTTAACAAATAAAAAAACTAAAATATTGATTTTTAGCTCATTAAATGTTATTATTTAAGGGCTGAAGATGGACGGGTGGCGGAATTGGTATACGCGTAACGTTGAGGTCGTTATGGGAGTTTCCCGTGTGGGTTCAAGTCCCATCTCGTTCACCATTAGATTTATAATCAATATTTAATTTGAATCCAGAATAAAAAATGCACTTGATTAGGTGCATTTTTTATTTTTTTGTTAAGATTATGATGTTTTAATTAAAGTTATTAAAGATGCTCTCAAAGTAGTCTTTAATAGAAGTAAACTCATTGGTTTTGGTAATAAAGAGATTGAAGTATTAGAAAAATATAATAATGAAATGAGTAGATAACTAAAAAAAGGTTAGCGAGTAATT
>NZ_JAQLOJ010000015.1:0-43338 GCF_057808485.1 Acholeplasma sp. ORD1043
AATTTTGTTGCTCGCTCTTTAGCGCGCTTATTCATTCTAACATCAATCGATTTTGTTGTCAACAACAATTTTTATTTTTTGTTGTTTTCACCTTTATCTATAAGATAAGGTTTGTTTTTTCGAGTGCTGTCTTGAACGACCTTCCTTATTGTATACCAACTACTTTTTTAAGTCAACAACTTTTTTTAGTTTTTGTTATTTTTTAGTTTATCTATTTGATAAGCTTTCGAAGGTTTGCGTTTGCCTCTTTGGCGAACTTCCTTATTGTATATCAAGCCAATATTTAAGTCAACCTTTTTAAACACTTTTTTAGCGAAAAAAATAAATCGTGTAGAAAGTCCACACGATTTACTCTTATATAAATATAAAGTTATTAAAAATTAACTAAATAAGCGTCCAATATCGTTAAATGTAACGAAAACAAACAGTGCCATGAGCAGGAAGAAGAATGCGTTATTTACCCATAATTCTACCTTGGCTGGAACCTTCTTCCTAGTAATTGCTTCATATCCTAAGAAGATTAAGCGTCCACCATCTAAAGCTGGAATTGGTAATAAGTTAAATAGACCAATATTAACTGATAAGAATGCAACAAAAATTAATAAATTTACAAAGCCTGCAGATGCTGCATTTGTAACCAGTGAGAAAATTCCCACAGGACCAGCTAAATCACCAACACCTACTTCACTTGATGGATTAAATAATAATCCAAGGGTTGCCACCATTTCAACAACGGATTGTCCAAATTGTTGGAATGGATAAGTAAATAGATAACCAAAGTCAAATGCATTCCCCACTGAGAAGCCTAATCTTACATCAATCATCACTTCGCCAATCGCATTTAAAGTTGATTCTGATAAAACATCATAGGACGCAGTAATGGTTTCACCATTTCTGTTTACAGTTACAGTAATTTGATCTTGTTCGTAATTTCTAGCAAGTGTAATAATTTCATCCCAGCTTGTCACTGATTGATTATTAATATGGGTAATGACATCCAGTGGTTTAATACCAGCTGCTTTTGCTTTACCACCTACACCACCAATAGTTAATGTATCTCTTGTTAGAGGATCCATTGTATTTAATAATCCAAAGTTTTGCATAATAACAATGACATACACTTCTTGGACTTCTTCTAGAATAATGCCATCACGTTCTAACTTCACTAAAACTTTGTTTGAACCCACATTTGATAATGCATTTCTAATTTCATAAATATCTTGGGTTGGTGTACCGTTAATTTCTAAGATTACATCACCTGCTTTTAGGCCAGGATTTGAAGATTCATCAACGATATTGTGTTCTAAAGGTTTTCCTTGTACTGCTGCAACAATAAATAATACAGCCAGTGCTAAGATAAAGTTCATTAAAGGTCCGCAGAAAATAACTAAAAATCTATCCCATAAAGATTTTGATGCAAAACTAGATTCATGCGGAGTAAGTTGCATCTCTTTTTTCTTTTGGAAACGGTATTTAGCATCTCTTAGAACTTGATAGCGATTGATTTCACCATTTTGAGTTTCAATTTCGATAAATAATTCTTTTAAGTTTTCACCATATAGGTCAAAATCAAGCACTTTCCCAGTCACTGAAGGATTAGGAATTGTGTTATCTAAAATAATTTCTTTGATTAAACCAACTTCATTTAAGTTTAAGCCAATAAATTGATTTTTCTTAATTAATTGGAAATCACCATTTTCACCACTCATTGATACAAATCCACCAAGTGGAATTGCACGTAGAGAATAGAAAGTATCACCTTTCTTTTTTTGAGTAATAACTGGTCCCATACCAATTGCGAATTCATGGATTAAAATCTTCGCACGACGTGCTAATAAGAAATGTCCTAATTCATGGATGGAAATAATCGTGGTTAAAACGAGTAAGAATACAATAATACTCCATATAGTTGATAGAAATTCCATTTATGACTCCTTAAGCAATTGTAGTTGGAAATAATTGTGTAATAACGATAAAGATTGATAAGAATAATAATCCGATAAAGATAATTGAATCAAATCTGTCTAATACACCACCGTGTCCTGGGATGATGCTACCAAAATCTTTAATTTGATAAGTACGTTTGAATTTAGATGCAACTAAATCACCAATTTGGGCAGCAATAGTTCCTAAGAATGTAATCGGAATAATGATTAATGTTTGGATATATAAGGGTTGTTGACCAAGTGATGAGAAGTTGTCAAAGATTGTTTGGAAATCAGATGGGTTTAAGATATGTCCTAAGAATCCTTCTTTAGTAAAGATCACACCATAGAAGATCGCAAAGGCTGAGGCAACAACTGTACCAATGATGGTTCCAGCAATTGCACCTTCCCAACTCTTTTTAGGACTTATTCTTGGAGCCATTTTATGTTTTCCAAATGCCATACCAAAGAAGTATGCAAAGATATCTGTTACTGCTGATACTAAGAAGACATAGACAATGAATCTTACCCCTAAATATCGAAGTAACATTATGGAAGCTCCACCTAAACCTACATAATAAATTACTGTGAGTGCTTTTCCGATGTCAGATCCTGAGAAATCATCAACAAATACCATTAAGGATAATAAGGTTAATGTAACAAACCCGATAATAACAACTGGATTTACTTCAAAAGTTATTAAATCATAACCTGGTGAAGTCGTTGGACGAAGCGGTTGTACTAAACCACCTAAATTAAAATATGTTAAGAGGGTTAGGATAATGATTGTTATTTTAATACCAATATGAATCGGTTTTTCCTTTTCATACATGTTTAACATTTCAATTGTTGCAATAATTACAAATAAGAATACAGCTATTTGGAAGAGATTAAAAACAATCGGGTGATTGATAATCGTAAGCGGTAATAGAATTGCGGCTAAAATTCCCGCAGATATAATTCGTTGTTTCAAGCTTTTATTCCTCCAAAACGTCTGTTTCGTTTTGCATAATCTTTAATTGCTTTTAATAAATCTTTTTTACCAAATTGTGGCCAGTATTTTTTAACAAAGTATAACTCTGCATAAGATGCTTGCCAAAGTAAGAAATTAGAAAGACGCATTTCTCCACCAGTTCTAATTAGTAAATCTACTTTATTTTTGATTAAAAGATGTTTATTAACTTCTGCTTCACTAAACTCTTTAGCATTTTTAAATGCTTCTAGTAATTCGTAATAACTACCATAATCAAAACAAATATTAAGTAACAATCCGTTATGTTCTTTAGTTACTTCTTCAATTTTGTTAAATGTTTCAAGTAATGCTTTTGGTATGCGATCTTTTCTACCGCGGATCACAATTTTAATTGTACTTTTTTCAAATTTTTCTAAATTTTTGTTTAAAATTTCAACTGGTTTTGTCATTAAGTATGTAACTTCATCTTCTGGACGATTCCAGTTTTCTGTTGAGAATGCATAAACCGTTAGGATTTTGATTCCAAACTCATTTGCTGCATTTGCAACCTTGACCAAATTCATGCCACCTTGATAATGACCTATTGATCTTGGAAGTCCACGTTTTTTTGCCCATCTGCCGTTGCCATCTAAAATGATTGCTACATGTTCTGGAATATTTTTGAGCTCTTGCATGAGATTCCCTTTCTTACTTTACAACCCTATTATACCGAAATAACCCATCCGTATGATTCTTTTATATCACCATACTGTATAGATTGTAATAAATCGAATAATTTATGTAATTTTTCATATGATTTAAACTGATAGCTTACTTCACCATGGTAAACCTCTGATACTGGTGTGATAACCGCAGCAGTACCACAAGCACCAAACTCGTCAAAAGTTCTTAGTTCTTCAATTTCAATTGGTTTAATTAAAACTTCTAAATCTAAATAATCTTTGGCTAAAATTTGAAGTGTGTTATTGGTGATGCTAGGAAGAATTGATGAAGATTGTGGTGTAATAAACTGATTACCCTTAATAGCTATCACATTCGTTGCACCTGTTTCATCTAATCTTGTATGTGTTCTTGGATCTAAATATAAACAATCATCAAAACCATCTTGTTTTGCTAAATGCTTCGGATATAAAGACGCTGCATAGTTAGCCCCTGTTTTAATTGAACCAATACCATTAGGTGCAGCTCTATCATATTTAGAAGTTTGTAGTCTAATTGGTGTAAAGCCATCTTTAAAATAACTACCTACTGGTGTTGCAACAACCCCAAATAAAAATTCTGTGGCGGGACGAACACCCATTGTAGTTTCAGTTCCAATAACAAACGGTCTAATATAAAGTGACCCTTTTGTTTCATAGGCAGGAATTAAGTTTCGATTAGCATCAACAATTTGTTTAATCGCTTGGATAAATAAATCTTTTGGAACTGGTGGAATCATTAGTCTTTCACATGATGATACTAATCGTTCATGATTTGACTCTACTCTAAAAAGTAAGGTTCTACCATCTTTTGCACGATATGCTTTTAATCCTTCAAAAACACTTTGACCGTATTGGAGTGCGGTTGCTAGTGCGGATATTTGAATATGAATCTCACTAGTGAGTTCGCCTTCATTCCATTTACCATCTTTGTAAGTCGCAAAGAAAGCTTTGTTAGTTCCATGATATTTAAACCCCTCTATCATAAAATCCACCTCCATTTTGAGTTCAATTATACCACATGAAAAAAAAATACGTTGGGTATTATACCCAACGCATTATTAAAGATACAATTGATAAATTGTTTAGTTGAAAGACAATTTATTTTTATTAAGTTTTGATTAGTCAGCTAATAAGACAATCTTATTATCTAACAACAGCGTTACGAAGTCGACGAATCCTAAGATTCCACCGAAGAATAGATAGACGATAGCGCCTAAAATATTTCTTTTCACTAATCTGTGAGCAAATCCTAATACCCAGTTAACACCAGGAATAATTGACAGAATAACTGAAACAATCCATTCTGTCCCGAACCAATAACCTTTGCCGCCACTTCTACTTGCCATAATAGGCCTCCTTTTCTCTTACTTATTTTTTTTAGATAGTTAAGAGATCATCTGATTTAGATTTAGTGTGTTCGTCGATCTTCTTGATCATTTTATCTGTTAAAGCTTGAATATCTTCAAGATATCCTTTTTCAACATCTTCAGGAAGTTCTAACTTCTTCATATCATCATTACCATCGCGTCTGATATTTCTAACTGCGATCTTACCAGATTCAGATAACTTTTCAACTTCTTTTACAAGTTGACGTCTTCTTTCTTCTGTTAAGGCTGGTAACATAAGACGAATACCCACACCGTCATTTCTTGGTGGTAGTTCTAAGTTTGATGTATTAATTGCATGTTCAATGTCTTTTAACACTGATTTGTCAAATGGTTTAATGTAAAGTTGTTGTGCTTCAGGCACTGAAATTGCAGCCACTTGTTTAAGTGGAGTTTCAACACCATAGTAATTTACAGTGATGCGATCAAGTAAACTTGGGTTCGCACGACCTGTACGAATCGATGAGAATTGAATGTCTAAAGCATGAAGTGCTTTTTCCATTTTCTCTTCTATTTCCATTAACAGCATATCTGCTTGTTCATTCATAATTACACCCCGTTTGAAACGATTGTTCCAATGTCTTCTTTTTTAACAGCTCTTACGATATTACCTTTAATATTCATATTAAATACAAAGATTTCAATATGATTATCTTTACATAATGAGGCTGCGGTTGAATCCATGATTTGTAAGTTTTGTTCTAACACTTCTTGATGAGTAATTTTCTTGATGAGTTTAGCATCAGCAAATTTTCTTGGGTCTTTATTATAGACACCATCCACACCATTTTTAGCCATTAAGATCACATCACAAGCGAGTTCAGCTGCACGTAGTGCTGCTGTTGTATCGGTTGAGAAATATGGAGAACCTGTACCACCTGATAAGATGATTACACGTCCTTTTTCTAAGTGTCTTAAAGCACGTCTTCTAATATATGGTTCTGCAACTGCACTTGTAGGTAGGGCAGTCATCACTCTTGTTGCAACATCGAAACCTTCTAAGGCATCTTGTAGAGCAAGACCATTCATAATTGTCCCAAGCATACCCATGTAGTCTGCTTGTGCACGGTCCATGCCTAGTTCTTCACCGGTTTTACCACGCCAAAGATTACCAGCACCAACCACAACACATACCTCAACGCCTAAATCTCTTAAGGCCTTGATTTCTAATGCGATTTCTTTTACAGTTTTAGGGTCGATACCATAAATACCGCCACCTTTTAATGCTTCACCTGAAAGTTTGAGTATGACACGTTGGTACATGTGATTGCCCCCTTTAAAAGTTTAGATTGGATTTAAAATTATAATTTAGCTTGAGCCATAACTTCAGCAGCGAAGTCTGTCTCAACTTTTTCGATACCTTCGCCAACTTCAAGTCTTACGTAAGATACGATATCATTGCCATTGTTCTTTAAGAATTGAGCAACTTTGATTGATGGATCTTTTACGAAAGCTTGGTCAACAAGTACGAATTCTTGTAGTAATTTAGATAATTTACCAGCTAAAATACCTTCTAATACTTTTTCAGGTTTACCAGCTAATGAAGCGTCATTTGCCATTAATTCTTTTAAGATATGAGTTTCATGTTCAATTGTAGCTTGGTCAACATTTTCTCTTCTTAAGAATTTAGGGTTGAATACACAAACGTGCATTGCAATATCTTTAGCAACTGCTTGATCTTCTTTTTCAGTAATTGTAAGCACTGAAATCTTACCACCCATGTGTTTGTAAGCACCAAAACCTTGGTTTGCTTCTTTAGTTACACGGATTACACGGCGTAATGAAATTTTTTCACCAATTGTTGCTGTTGCAGTTAATAACATTTGAGCAACTGTTACACCGTCTTTAGTTAATTCTAAAGCTTCTTCAGTTGAATTTGCATTTGAATTTAAGATAATTTGTCCAATTTCTTCTAATAATGCATGGAATTTTTCATTTTTAGCGACGAAGTCTGTTTCTGAGTTTAATTCAAATAAAACTGCTTCGTTACCATTGATTAATACGTTTGTTAAACCTTCAGCTGCAATACGATCTGCTTTCTTAGCAGCTTTTGCAATACCTTTTTCTCTTAGGTAGTCGATTGCCTTGTTAACATCACCTTGAGTTTCTTCTAGTGCTTTTTTGCAATCTAGCATCCCTGCTCCAGTTTTGTCTCTTAATTCTTTTACCATAGCGGCTGTAATGACCATAATCGTTATTCTCCTTTTAGTTCATCATTTTTATTATATAATTTTTTTGATTTTTTTTCAAAATAAAGGGAAGATATATTCTTCCCCTTTAAATTACTTGCTTAAAGCTTCGATTAATTCAGCTTTTTTAAGATCGTTGTAGTTTTCAATACCTTTAGCTTTTGCTAATTCTTTTAATTCAGCAACTTTTAAAGTTGATAAATCTACTTTAACTTCTTCTTTAGCAGGAGCAGCTGCTTCTGCTTTAGGAGCGAAATTTCTCTTATCTTTGTTTTCTGGTTTTCTGTTGTTGTTTTTGTTGTTGAAGTTCTTGTTTTTGTTGTCTCTTTGTTCAACTTTTTCTAAGTCTGATGCAACATCGATTACTTCTTCATCAGCAAACTTTTCAACTACGCCACCTTGAGCTTCAATAACAGCATTAGCCATTACCCAAGTAATTAATTTAACAGCGCGAATTGCATCGTCGTTAGCTGGGATTACATAATCAACCATTTCAGGGTCACAGTTAGTATCTACGATACCAAATACTGGAATACCTAATTTGCGAGCTTCTAAAACTGCGATTTCTTCAGTTCTTGGGTCTACAACGTATAACGCTTGTGGTAAACGTTGCATATCTTTAATACCACCCAAGAACTTTTCTAATCTAGCGCGAGTCTTTAATAAACCAGCAACTTCTTTCTTAGGTAATTTAGCCCATACGCCTGATTCTTCTTGAGCGTATAAGTCTTGTAATAATTTGATACGTTTACGGATGGTCTTGAAGTTTGTTAATGTACCACCTAACCATCTGTGGTCAACGAAGAATTGACCTGAACGGATAGCTTCTTCTCTAACCGCTTCTGTTGCTTGTTTCTTAGTACCAACGAATAATACGTTGCCACCTGCAGCTACGATATCAAATAGTGCTGCGTATGCTTTTTCAATTTCTTCTGCGGTTTTCTTTAAGTCAATGATATGAATGTCTTTACGCGCAGTGAAAATGTATGGAGCCATTTTAGGGTTCCATCTTCTGGTTTGGTGTCCAAAATGTACACCAGATTCCAGTAATTGTTTCATTGAAACTACTGCCATTATTTTTTCCTCCGATTTTTCGATTTTTTTCCTCTGAGTAACTCATACTTTTGCCACTACTTACGTAGCTCATGACACAAGAAGCATTACCCATGTGTATTTAACAGCCTCTATAATATATCATATGAGGCATTTTTTTGCAATACTTAAAATATAATTTTACACTTTACCATTAACATACGCTTTTACTTCATCAATATGAATAGCAAAATTGTATAGTTGTAAGTCTGTTTCTTCATCATACATTGGGTATGAATATGCATTAATACCTACTAGTTTTCCATAGACATTAATTAACGCACCACCTGAGTTACCTGGGTTAATTGCAGCTGTATGCATTAACACATCCGCATCAAAACCTTCACCATCTGCGTCATTACGTTTTGGATAAGATACAACCCCTTGAGTGATGATATCTTCAAACCAAACTGGTGAACCAACGGCATAAACAAATGAACCTTTTTTGATATTAACTGCATCTTCAAATTCAATCACCGGAATTGAATCTGGTGTTGTAAATTTTAAAATTGCTAAATCTTTTAATTTTAATTCGTGGACTTTAGTAATGTTTCCGTATTGTTTTTTAGTGGTCCCATTAAAAACTGTAATTTGGAAGTCACTTGATTTTGTGCCTTCTGTGACATGGTGATTAGTTAATACATAGTATGTATTATCAATCTTTTGATAGATTACACCACTACCACCTGAGCCTTCCCATTCACCACTAATAATATCGATCATCACGATACTTTTGTTTGCTTTTGCTAACATGGCTGTTTGAGCTTGTTCAATCAATTCAAATAAGTCTTGTGGATCAAGTTCATCTTTAGCATCTTCAATTGACACCCATTTAGCATAAAGTGTTAAATCACTGGTTGCACCAGCGTTAAATGCCATTGGGTAAGTAAAATCAGCATCTAAATACCACCCAGCAAAAACTAAACCATCTTCATTAGTTAATTTTTGACTTGGTAAAAAATACTTAGCCATATCTACTTCATCTGTAAAGGCGATTGCCCCTTCTGAAATATAGGTAATTCTTACACTACCATCTTGACTACATCCAACTAATAACATCGCTGCCAACGCAACAACAAATAAAAATATTTTTTTCATATTTACCTCACTATTTTCATCCTGTTTATTTACCAGAACTTCCAAATCCGCCAGTTCTTTCACCCATCACAACATCATCTTCTGTAGTGTAGAATTTATGGAAGATTCCTTGAGCAATACGGTCGCCCTTCTTTAAATTAACAACTTCTTTTCCAAAGTTTAAAATCGGAATTAAAAGATGTCCTTCGTTATCTTTGTTGTTGTAGTAATCACTATCAACAACCCCAACTGCATTTGACATAATTAAATTCAATTTAATACCTAAGGATGATCTAGGATAGACAAATAAAGCCTCATCCTCTGGCATCATAACTTTTAAACCGGTTGGTACTTTAACAATTTCACCTGGATGAATCGTGATATCTTCAGCCGTTTCAATATCATAACCTGCAGAGTTTTTGGTGGCTCTTTTTGGAATATTAATTTGTTTATCTTTATAACTTGTAATAACTTCAAATTTTCTCATGCATTCATCTCTCTTACTTAACAATATTCTTTAAACTTTCTAACACTTTCATTTCACGCGGTAAAACAGTCTTCATCCCCTTATGGTGATGATATGTATCAATCGCAATCATATTTTGTTTAATTGCATCATCAATTGATACCCATCTTGGTTCAACACCGTGTTCTAATTCTCTTTCCATGAGATTTTGTTCACCTAAACCATCAATATCTACAAAATAGTAATATGATGTTTGAAGATATACAGAATCTGAATTGTTAATGCCAAAACGTTTTTCTTCAATATAACCATATGGTCTAATATTAAAGATTTCTTTAGCACCTAATTCTTCATTAAGTTCACGATGTAATCCATCAATATGAGATTCATCAAGCTTAATGCCTCCACCAGGAAAAGTATAATCTAAAAACTTTTTCGAATAGACCATTAGAACCTTTTTATCTTTTAGAATAATACCACGAACGGTTTCTCTTTTTTTATTTATTGCTAAATCTTGTGTTTCTTCTTCAACAATAATGTCACTTATCTTTATCATTTTTAATCATCCTTGGATGGGTTGTTTTATATTTTTCTTTTAAGACTTCACTGGAAACATGGGTATAAATCTGGGTTGATTTTAAGTTTGCATGTCCTAATAATTCTTGAACAACTCTTAAATCAGCACCGTGATTTAAGATAGTGGTTGCAAATGCATGACGTAACATATGTGGGTGAATCTTAAATGTTTCACCAGATTTTTTTATTAAGTCATTTAAAATCACTCGAAGTCCACGTTCGGTTAAAGGTGTCCCTTTATAGTTAATCAGTAGTCGTTTACTTAGAGTTTGGTCCCCTTTTGCAAGCAGTGTAACTCTTGTGTAAGATAAATAATGTTTGAGTGTATCTTTAAGTGTATCATGAATTGGAACGTAACGGTCTTTTAATCCCTTACCATGAACTAAGATTTGACCACTTGATAAATAAATATCACCAATTTCAAGATTTACAATTTCAGAGGCACGAAGGCCACATGAATAAAGTAAATCTAAAATTAAATAGTTTCTAAAACCTAATGGTGTTTCTTTATCAATCGATTTAAATAAGTAATCAATCGCCTCATCATCAATCGTATGGGGAAGTACTTTTGGTACTTTTGGTGATTTGACAGCTAAAAAGATGTTGATGTCAATCAACTCTCGATCCATTAAAAACTGATAAAAGTGCTTGAGTCCAGATATTTTTCTTGCGATTGATTTTTTACTAAAGCCTTTAGTATCTAGATATGAAACAAAGTTTCTTGCTAAGCGTTCACGTCTAGCATCCAACAAATCTTTAGCTAACTCTTCATTAATTAAAAAGTTTTTAAATGTTTCAATATCATTTAAATAACTTTTGACCGTGTCTTCTGAATAGTTTTTCTCTACAAGAAGATAATCTTTGAATAGATTTTCTACATCCATCAAGATAGATGCTCAACTATATATTGTTTTAAAGCTGCTATCGCACGGTCGTGATAGAATTGTTTTCTTTCTTGCTTTTTCGCTCTAATTTCATCAAGTAAACCAAAGTTTGCATTCATCGGAACAAATGTTTGATGATATGAAGATACATATTTACCCATTGCACCAATCATAGAATCTTTTGGTAGTGGGATAAATTCACCTTTGGTGATTAATTGATGCATGTTAATTGCAGCATGAATACCAGCCGCTGCTGATTCAACATAACCTTCAACACCACTCACTTGTCCTGCGAAGAACCATTTTGGATATTTTTTAACATTGAAACCCTTTTGTAGAACTTTTGGTCCTTCAATATATGAGTTTCTATGGATGACACCATATCTTAAAATTTCTGCGTTTTCTAAACCAGGAATCATTTGAATTAATGCTTTTTGGTCGCCCCATTTTAATGATGTTTGGAAACCAACCATGTTATACATTATTTTATTTGCATCATCTTGACGAAGTTGAACCACTGCATAAGGTAGGGTACCATCTGGTTTTTCTAACCCCACTGGTTTAAGTGGACCAAATGTTAAAGTATCTTTACCACGGAATGCCATTTCTTCAACTGGCATACAACCTTCAAAGACATTATGTTCAAAGTCTTTTGGTTGAACCTTTTCAGCTTTCATTAAGAAGTCATAGAACTTATCATATTCTTCTTTTGTCATTGGACAATTGATATAGGCTGCTTCACCTTTATCATAACGAGATTTTAAATACGCAACATCCATATTAATAGAGTCACCTGCAATAATAGGTGCGACAGCATCAAAAAAGTGTAGTGAATCTTGATCTAATTTTTCTCTTAAAAATTGTGCAAGTGAATCAGAAACAAGTGGACCAGTCGCAATAATAACATAGTCATCGGGGTTAATTTCTTTAACTTCTTCATTAATCACTTCAATATTTGGATGATTCTTAATCTTTTCTGTAATATATTCAGAAAAACCTACGCGGTCAACAGCAAGTGAAGACCCAGCAGGAAGTGAATGCATTCTACCGCTAGACATAACTAGTGAGCCTAGTAGTTCCATTTCTTCTTTTAATAATCCAACAGCATTGAGTGGATCATCACTTCTAAATGAGTTTGAACATACCAGTTCAGCAAAATTCCCTGTCACATGAGCAGGGGTCATTCTAACTGGTCTCATTTCATATAATTTAACTTTTAAACCTTTATTTGCAAGATACCATGCGGCTTCACTGCCTGCAAGTCCTGCGCCGATAATTTTTACCATAATTTCACCAGTTCAATTATATCATGACAAGTTCTCCAACGTGCAAAGCACGTCTAAAAAAGTTATAATGTAAGAAAGGAGAGACATCATGAAAATAAAATTATACATACATGAATTTATTGGTACTTTCGTACTCGTTTTAATCGGATGTGGTGCTGGCGTATTAAACCTTGAGCTATCATCAATTGGTTTAGCATTCGGTTTAATATTAATGGCAATGATCTACACATTTGGTGCATCAAGTGGTGCACACTTTAACCCAGCGGTATCACTTGCTATGGCAATTAGAAAACGCCTTTCTTGGAGTGACTTTGCATTCTATACAATTGCTCAAGTATTAGGTGGTATTGTTGCATCATTAGTGCTTGTTGGATTCTTAGGTAATTCAAGCCTAGCAGCAAATAGCCTTGGTGGCATTAATGAAACCGGAGCAATGTTATTACTTTTAGGTGTGTTAGTTGAAACTGTTGTTACATTTATCTTTATTACAGTCATCTTAAAAGTATCTAAAGATAAAGGTTTAGCACCAGTTGCTGGATTAATTATCGGTTTAACATTAACTGCATTAATCTTTATGAGTGGTCCATTAACAAATGCATCACTAAACCCTGCAAGATCAATTGGGCCTGCATTATTCTCAAATGACGTAAATGCATTACCTCAATTATTCGTATTCATTTTAGGACCAATGCTTGGTGGAGTATTTGCAGCAATTTTAAATCCATATATTGATAAAGCTGAATAATCATTAAAAAAGAAAATGGCACAAGTTATAAAACTTGAGCCATTTTTTTTATTTTGAATTCTCTTTTAATTTGAGTGGTCCAATATATGCATCATATACTGGGGCGAGTCGTTGATTTACAAAATTCACAACGGCAGTAATGATAACGATATTCGCTGGCATAATCATCAGTCTAGTTGATGTATAAATCCACATGTATGAAAGTGCACCTTCAACATTACCACCATTCCAAACTAATGAACCCACATAATCTGCAACACTGGAGAATGTGGTTGCAATGATATGTGAAACTGTTACAGCGATACCTACATTTAGCCAATTAGAGTTTCGTTTAGCTAAAAAGTAAGGAATCACACCCCAAGCAATTGCTTGTAATGCAAATAAGATATCATATGTATACCCATTGGTATTTGAGTAAAAACCAATCAAATCAGATAAAAAGCCCATGATACCACCATAAATTGGACCAAGCACAATGGAACCAACTACCAGTGGAATTGCATAAAATGGGAAACCAAATGAAAAGGTTGGTGGAATAAATAACTTAAATAAAATATCTAAGACGATTGAAACTGCAGTTAGTGTTGCAGCTAATGTAATTTTTCTTAATTCTTTTTGAACCATATAAAAAGACCCCCTAAATCAGAGATTCACACTTTACAGCGGACCGTAAGATATACCGCCATGCTTTACCATGTTCGTTCTACCAATTTCCACTTGAGTAGACACTTAACGCATATCTTCTTTTCTGTTTATTTTAATTTATTCTATTATATACTACTTTATTTCCCAGTCAATCTCTTTTACACCATGTGATTTTAAAAAACTATTCACTTTTGAAAAAGGTTTTGAACCAAAGAAGCCTTGATAACTTGATAAAGGTGATGGATGGACACCTTCTAAAATTAAGTGATTTGGATTGTTTAAATACTTTTTATAACTTCTTGCATGACTTCCCCAAAGTATAAAAACAATTGGTTGGTTTAATGTATTAATGAATTTGATAACTTCGAAGGTGAAATGCTCCCAACCAATCCCTTTATGGGATAAGGGTTTAGAAGCTTCAACTGTTAAAATCGTGTTTAAAAGAAGTACACCTTGTTTAGCCCAACTCATTAGGTTGCCAGACTTCGATTTTTTAATACCTAAATCTGATTCTAATTCTTGATAGATGTTTTTTAAACTTGGTGGTAACTTCTCACAAAGAACAGAAAAAGAAAGTCCATGCGCTTGGTTTTCTCCATGATATGGGTCTTGTCCAAGTATCACGACTTTTAAATCTTCAATTTTTGTGTACTTAAAACAATTAAATCTATCCTCAGGTTTCGGATAGATTATTGTTTCATTTTGTTTAGTTTCTAAGAATTTTTCAAGCTTTTTAAAATAGTCTTTACTCTGTTCTGTCTTGATTAGATTCTCCCATGTCATTAGCATCATCCCCTGATGTTTCTTCATTTGAATCTTCATTTACTGCTTCTAATAGTTGTTGTTCTTTTTCTTTTTTACTTGACCGTACGATAAAGTATATTCCATAGATTACACCTAAATTGATGATCACAACACCAATACCAATTGGTGTTGTAAATAAGAACTCTAAGAAACTGATAAAGCCACTGGATTGAACGGTTATAACATGTATGCCAATCAAATCATCTACGGTTAAATTATAAATCTGACCGGCACTCTTACGCCATACATCGTATTGCTTTACTTCTTTATCATGTTCTTTATGTGGATATGTTTTAACGTAACCTTCTTCATCAAACCCACCAAAATGGTGTGTAACAACATCCTTAGAATAACTACCATTATGATAAAAGTACGTTTCAAAGACGATAATATCGCCTTCCTCTAAGGTATTGATATCATCAATCTTTGTTACAATGATATAATCATCTACCATGATGAGTGGTTCCATAGAGTTTGAAACAACTCTATACCAACCAAAACCAACTACTTTGACTAATCCTTGTGGAATGAAAAGCGATACAGCAATAATAAAAACAAGCACGATAATAAATGCGTAGTATAACGTATTTTTAATATAGTACCAAGCTGTTTTTTTCTTTTCCAATTTCTTCCTCTTAGATTGATTTCTTAATTAATTTCATTCTAATGAATTCTTCACGTTCATGTTCTTCTAAAACTTCAGTAATCGATTTAATCTTTTCCTCAATTTCAGGAATAACGACATTCTTTAATGCATTAAAACGTGTTCTACTCTTACGAATAGCATCTGCTAATCGATATGCAGAGGCATCAATTTCAGCTAGTTTAATTGTTAAATCTCTAGCATCACCAAACATACGATATGCATAGTCAAACTTAGAGTTTGTTGACTTTAAACCGTAAGATAAGCGAATTCTTGTTTTTTCATAATCAATAATTGGAAGGTCAACACCCATGACTGAGCGGTAAGTGATTTTAAGATTGTGGTCAATCGGAACTGCTTTTGCAATTTCGCCAACAATACCTAAGGTAATGTTCGCATCTTGCAGTGCTAAATACGCTCTTTGATAAGTTTCTTCGATTTTCTTTCTAATCAAAGAGACTTCACTTAAGAGTGTTAACATTTCTTGAATCAGCGTATTCTTTTTACGTTCCATAAGGCTCGCACCAGTTTTGGCTAAAGTATACGACTTCTTAAGTTGAATGAGCGCACCTTTAGTAGGAGCAATATCTAATGCCACAGTTTAATTACACCTTTCCAATAATGCGGTCAACTAAGTTTTCCTTTTCAAGTTTAAACTTCTTAATCGCTTTATCATGATCAATATATTTATTGATATCTGATTCTTTTAATCTTGTTAATTCTGATTTTGGTAAAACTGATAATAATTCCCAACCTAAATCAAGTGTTTCTTCTAATTGTCTTGAAGTTTCACCTTGATTTAAGAAGTGATTTTCAAATAATTTACCAAATAGCATAAACTTCTTATCTGTTTCTGATAATTCATCTTCACCTACAACAGAAGCTAATGCTTTAACTTCACCAACTCTTGCATAAGATGCAAATAATTGGTTTGAAAGTGCTGCGTGGTCTTCTCTTGTATATGCTTTACCAATACCATCTTTCATTAAACGTGATAATGAAGGAAGTACATCAATCGGTGGGAAAATACCTTTTTGTTTAAGTGATTTATCAAGTACGATTTGACCTTCTGTAATATAACCAGTTAAATCAGGTACTGGATGGGTAATATCTTCGTTAGGCATTGTTAAAATTGGAATTTGAGTTACTGAACCCTTCATACCCTTTAACATACCAGCTCTTTCATAAAGGTTTGAAAGGTCTGAATATAAGTAACCTGGATAACCTTTACGTCCTGGGATTTCACCTTTTGAAGATGAGAATTCACGTAATGCTTCACAATAAGCAGTCATGTCAGTCATGATAACTAATACATGATAGCCTAATTCAAACGCTAAGTATTCAGCTGTAGTTAAGGCACAACGTGGGGTTAAGATACGTTCGATAATTGGATCATTTGCTAGGTTTAAGAACATAACAACACGGTCCATAACGTGTGCACCTTCAAATTCTGTTCTAAAGTATTTAGCAACATCATGTTTAACACCCATTGCAGCAAATACGACACAGAATTTTTCATCTTTACTATCAGCAATCTTCGCGTGTTTAACAAGTTGTGATGCAAGTTCATTATGTGTTAAACCTGTTGATGTAAAGATTGGTAATTTTTGTCCACGAATTAAAGTGGTTAGGGCATCAATTGCTGAAACCCCAGTTTGAATAAAGTTTCTTGGATATACACGAGAAACCGGATTAAATGGTAGACCATTAATGTCTACTTGACGTTCTGAGAATACTGGTCCAAGCCCATCAATCGGTAGACCTGCACCATTAAATGTACGGCCTAAGACTTCACTAGATAGTCCCATCATTAATGGTTTACCTAAGAATTTAGTCTTAGTATCAGTAAGACGCATTTCATCTGTTCCTTCAAACACTTGGATAGCAACTCTATTTCCATCAATATGAATGACACGACCATGACGAATACTGCCATCTTCTAATTTAATCTCAACAGTTTCTTCATAACCAACATTATTTACACCTTCTAAGAAGATTAGAGGTCCATTAATCGCTTTTAATCCAACATATTGTAAACTCATAATTTTTCCTCCTCTTAATAGATTGATTCTAATGTAGCAGTGATTTTATCTTTAAGTTCATCAAACTTAGTTAACTCACTGTTTTTAATTGAATATTTCATTTGGATCACTTCATCAAAAATACCTGATTTAATGATCAATGATAATGCACGACCTTTATTAATAAACTTAGTTGATTGGTCATGTAAGTGTAAAATCACTTCCATCATCTTTAATTGTTTTAAAAGTGGTACATAAGTATCTTCTTTATCAAATGCGTTTTGTTGTAAGAATCCAAAGCGGATGACTTTACCGATTTCAATAATTAATCTTTGATCATCTGGTAAAACATCACTACCGATTAATTTAACTACTTCCATTAAAGCAGTTTCTTCAGATAAAACTGATTTGATTTGTTTAGCATATTTCATGAACTTAGGATCAACTTGATTATCAAACCAACTTAATAAATCATAGAAATATTCCGAATATGATTGGTTCCAGTTAATCGCTGCATAGTGACGTTGATAAGCAAGTGCTTTATCAAGTGCCCAGAAACAACGAACGAAACGCTTAGTGTTTTGAGTGACTGGTTCAGAGAAGTCAGAACCTTGAGGTGACACAGCACCAATGATTGTGACTGAACCATTTGTTTGATTTAAGTTTAGGACATAACCTGCACGTTCATAGAATTGAGAAATTCTTGAAGGTAAGTACGCTGGGAAGCCTTCTTCTGCTGGCATTTCTTCAAGACGACCTGAGATTTCACGTAAAGCTTCTGCCCAACGTGAAGTTGAGTCAGCCATAATCGCAACATGATAACCCATATCGCGGTAATACTCAGCAATTGTTAAACCAGTATAAATAGATGCTTCTCTAGCTGCTACTGGCATATTTGAAGTATTCGCAATAAGAATTGTTCGATCCATTAATGATTGATTTGTTCTTGGGTCGATTAACGCTTGGAATTCTTCTAGAACTTGAGTCATTTCATTTCCGCGTTCACCACAACCGATGTAAACAATAATGTCAGCATCAGACCATTTAGCAAATTGGTGTTGTAACATTGTTTTACCTGTACCAAAGCCACCAGGAATAGCGGCAGTACCACCTTTTGCAATCGGGAATAATGCATCAATAACTCTTTGCCCTGTAATTAATGGAACATCAAGTGCTAATTGTTCTTTAATAGGTCTTTGTTTCTTAATTGGCCATTCATGTTTTAATGTTAATGATTTTAAGCCATGCTTTGTTTCAAGTTCAACAATAATATCATTAACTGTATATTTTCCATTTGGTTTAACTGATTTTACAGTACCTTCCATATTTGGTGGTACTAAGACTTTATGTTTAATAGTTTTTGATTCTTGAGTTTGTGCAATGATAAAACCACTTTTTAAGTAATCGCCTACTTTAACAAGGATTTCAACATCCCAAAGACGTTCTTGATCAAGAGCAGAAACTTCACTACCAGCTTCAATAAAGTTACCAGTTGCTGCTTCCATCTTTAATAAAGGACGTTGCACACCATCAAAAATTTGGCTCATTAAACCAGGTCCTAGTGTTACAGATACTAAATTACCCGTAGTGTAAACTAAATCCCCAGCTTTTAAGCCAGTTGTTGATTCATAAACTTGGATGACTGTTTCATCGTCTGAGATAGAGATAACTTCACCCATTAATTTTTTAGGTCCAACAAATACTTTTTCAAGCATTAAGAATTGGTTAGAGTTTTTAACTTTAACGACTGGACCATTGATTGAATGTATACGATTTTCCATAAAAGACCTTCTTTACTCTGTAAACCATTTAGCAGTTTCATAGAAATGAATTTTAGCTGCTTCAACATTTGATAATAATGTTTCAACAACAAACGCATTCTTTTCTTTCTTATGTAAAACAAATCCTGCAATGATTTCTTTATTGATAATGACTTTTAAATCTTTTGGAACTAAATTTTTATCATTCTCATTGATTTCGATTTCATGGAAATCTTTTAAATCATATTTTGAAAGTTTAGCATTGAACCATTTTGGATAGTCTTTGCTATTTCTAAATGTTTTAATGTTTTCAAATAGTTCATTGAATAATGTATCTAAAAGTTGGGTTCTTTTTTGCATGACTAAAAGATCGAGTTCACGTTGACGAGCTGCCAAGATTTCTTGGTATTTTTTGTTAATATCACGTTTCTTAGACGCAATAACATCCACACGTTCTTCTTCGAGTTCTTTTAAGATTGATGCTTTCGCCTCACTCTTTAGTTTGTTAATTTCTTCTTTTAAGGCTTCAATTTCGCGGTGAGATTCACGCTCAATCGCTTTTTTAAAATAAGCCCCTAAATCATCATAGTTTGTAATATTCATAACACACCTCTATAGTTTGACGCCAATAGCTTTTGATACATATTCATCAATCGAGCGACCAGTTTCAGACCCGCCATGACGGTCAGGTATTTCAACAATCATTGGACTGACATTTCTAAGTTTTAACTCTGAAATGACATTTGGTGCGAGTTCGACAAGTTTAGTTGTAATTAAGACGATGCCAACGGATTCATCTTGCATGATGAAAGAAAGCTTTTCTAAGAGCTCGGTTCTTTCATGTAAAACGACGCCTTCAATACCAACAAGTCGCATACCAACTAGGGTGTCGACATTGTCACTCAAAAGATAAAACTTCATAATTAATTTCCTTTTCTTATACTAAAGATGGAATTGCGTTGATGATAAGAATTGAGATAAGTAAACCGTAGATGGCAACCCCTTCACCTAACGCAACGAAGATAAGTGATTTACCTAAGTTTTTAGGGTTTTCTGAGATTGCACCGATTGCTGCTGGTGCAGCTGCGGCAACGGCAATACCAGCACCTAATGCTGATGCACCTGTTGAGATTGCAGCACCTAAGTAACCAAATGCTGCTGCTTGATAGTAAAGACCTGATTCGGCAACACCTGGATCTGATACGGCACCGAATACACCTGGAGCAACAATAACAACTGCAAAGAAGAATGTTGCGAATAATGCGATGTGAGTGATGATTCTTTTCTTAGCTGATAAAGCTGATACTGTACCTTTGAATACTGAGACTAAAGGTAATGCAATTAAGATAACTCCTAATGCGATAACTGTTAATAAAATCCATTCCATAATTATCTTTCCTCCTGTAGGGTTGGACTAAATATAATACCACTTCCGTCATAATAACGGCTGAATAATTCATAAAACTCTAATCTTAATACTTGAATACCTACAAGTAAGCCTTCAAGTCCCATAACGAATAAATTACCAATTGCCATGACAACCATATTTGAGCCGCCATCAGCAAGTGATTTAACAACTAACATTAAGCCGGCGTGTGATAGAACGAAGCCACCAACACGAAGGAATGATAGAGTGTTTGTAACATAAGATAGGATAACTTCAAATAATTCGAAGAACCCTTCCATGAAGAATCCACCAAATCCATCCGGGAACATCTTCTCATGATGGAACTTTCTTTCAAGTGGTTCTTTTAAGAAAATAAGGATAATTGGAATTAGAATGAGGATTGGAATTGTGATGAAATTAAATACACCACTAATACCTAGTCCCATTTCAAGGACAATACCAATTAAAACGAATCCATAAAATAAAATCCCTGAGATACCATTTGGTGAACAGATGGCAAGTGCGTATTCTTTATGTTTGAATTTAAACATTGTATTAATCACCATTGAGATTAATAAGAATGCTGAACCTAATCCGACTGTTGCTAGTAACAAGGTCATTGTATTTGAAGGACTCATTGGAACAAACGGCAAGAATGATATGCCTAATTCGTGGTAGAAATGATGAAGGATTTCTTCATTACCGAAGATTTCACCATAAACTAAACCGAAGAATGCACCAAAGATTCCCATGCGCATAACAATTGGTCCAAGGCTCCATTTTTTAAACTTGCCAAGTAGGAATCCAATAAATGCTAGTAGTAACCCTTGTCCCACATCACCAAACATAATACCGAAGATTAGTGAATATGAGATTGCCAAGAAGTTTGTTGGATCCACATCACCATAAGTTGGTGTTCCATACATTTCAACAAAGACTTGGAATGGCTTTGAGAACCAATTATTCTTTAGTTTTGTTGGTGGTTGGAAACGACCATCAGAATCGGCATCATCAACATCAATTTCAAGTGTTTCGATACCTTCGAAATACGTTCTAAATTGTTGAACACGTTTTTCTTCAATAAAGCCTGAGATAGATATTCTATCACCAAGACCTACAACGTGTTTTCTTGCTTCATACATTAAGTATAAGAATTCAAGTTCACCTTTAATCACACCAAGTTTTTCTTGGTATTGAAGTGCTAAGATTCTTAATTCTTCTCTTAAGGCATCCATCTTCTTTTCATTGTCAATGATGGTTTGTTTAAGTGTTTCTTTAGCTAACTCTGGTGTACCATGAACGAATTCTGGAATATAGATTCTTTCAAAATACATTGAAGTGAATAAGTTATCAATTTCACGTTCATATTCATTTGATGTTACATACATACACCATAATGAACGTTTTTCTTTATCTTCATTAAATGGGATAAAAATGAATGGTTTTTGATAATAGTAATTAATACGTTCCACTGAATCAAATGGTAATTTACCAAAACGAAGTGAAATGAATTTCGCATTGAAGAGATCATCGAATGATAACTCTAAGGCTTCAAGATTTTCAATTTGTTTTAAGGCTTCATGAATCTTTTCATTTTCTGCTTCTAACTGTTTGATGCGTTTGAATTCAGTACTAAATGCAGCATGTGAATCTACAAGATACTGATGCATATCATCCATTGAATCTTTTAATTCTCTAGTTTTAACAGGTAACAGTGATAAGACTAAATCACTTTCGATTTCTTTAATTTGTTCGATTAGTTCAACTGTTGGATTTTCACCTTCAAATGCCGTAGCACCATGAACAGTTGAAACAATCTTCGAAACGTCTACCGGATGGAAACCAGGAAAGTCGATAAAACGAGCCAAGAGTTCATCTAGCTTCTCTTTATCTGTGCTTAAGTTGACGAGTTTCATTTTTGCGATCATAAGTATTCCCTCTAGTACACCATCATCATACGGATTTCCTCAGGTGCTACTTGGTAACGAATACCTTCAATTAAGTGGGTTAGATTTGATACTTCTAACTCAGATAAAATCATGTATCCTAAGTAAACCTTTGCCGGATGAGATGCGTAATACATTAGTTTTTTTGCGATATGATATCGAAGATGATCTCCAAAGTATTCAAGATACGCTTGATCTTTATCACCGATGTATTGTCTATAACCTGCATCGATAATTCGGTTAAAGATTTCGTTAGGGTCTTTAATTGAAATGACCTCATCTAATTTCTTTTGGAGTATTCTTGTAGTTGGTACAAGCATCATTCTTATTTCTTCATCTGGAACTTGGTAGAACTTCTTTAAACGATAAACTTTAATCATGTTTTCCATCTCAATTCTGGATTTAAAGACATGTTCAAGTTCTTCTTTTAAGCGTCCTTTATAATTCTTATTTATATGTTCAAATGCGTATTTGTAGTAGTCACTTTCAAATAAGGATTCGAACTCATAGTATTTTAAATCTTCATTTTTGATATTCTCATATGGTTTTAACATCTTTTGGTATTTAGTACCAACTAAGGCTTGAACAAACTCTTTCATATTTGTTGTTTTAGCAATCTCGTTAAAATCTATTTTAGAATATCTATCAAAATATACAGGCAAGTCGGCAACAACATCATAGACTTCGCTTGAAATAAAACTTCTAATCATAGCAAGCAAAACATTATGTTCTTGGTGAACTAAGCTTAATAAATAAAATGATTTATCATCAGTCGTTAAAAATTTAATAATACGCATCATTTGATCAAATTTTTGACGACGGATTAAAGCTTCTAAACGGCTACGATTTACAGCAGACTCAGGAATACCTGCTAAAATTTCTTGATAAGCAGGATGCTTCTTTAAATATGTTGTAATATCTGTAATCGTTGATTTTTTAAGTAATTCTTTATAATCATTTTCTTTTAAGTCATTTGCATGAATGGTTTTGATTTTTGTGATTAAAGCATTACCCACATACATCAAGAGGCGTCACCTTCTTTTGAGTCAGAGATAAATGCTAAAAGGTCAGCAATCCATTCTGACTTGTGTTCATCATAATATGCTTGAATATTAGATTCCTTATTTTTAGCTTTTGCTTCTATTTCAGAGATACGTTTATCAAATAGTGCTTTTGCATCTTTCTCAATTTGTTCAATTTCACTATTAAGTGCTTTCTTATGTTGAGCTGTTAACTCTGTGCGCATTTCTTTAATAGCTAAAAAGAGCTCTTCTTTTTCTTTCTTTAATAAAGAAATTTCATTTTGAGCTTGTTTGTCGAGTTCAATGACTTCGTGAATTAACTTTTTCATAATACTGATGCCTTCTTTCACTTTGATAAAAGATAGTTATAACTATCTATTAGTTTATCATATTCAGTTTAGTATATCTATGTAGAAGCGACTAACCTTGACTATTATAGTCCTGTGTCTAATAATTTTCAAGGATAAAATTGTAAAAATAATATAAATAAGAGAAAACCCCATGAATAAACATGGGGTTTAACTTTTAATATGGTTTAATTACTTAATTAATGAAGCAAGTTTAGTCATTGTTCTTACTAATTGAGCAGTATATGACATTTCATTGTCATACCATGACATAACTTTAACAAATCTTGGGTTTGTTTTTAACACTTGAGTAGTGTTAGCATCGTAGATTGAACCGTAGTGAGTGCCGATAACGTCACTTGAAACGATTGGATCTGCTTCATATTTTAATGTTTCGTTAGCTGCTGCGCGGAAAGCGGCATCAATATCAGCTAATGTAACATCTTTGTTTAATTCAACTGTTAAGTCAACAACTGAACCAGTGATTGTTGGAACACGTAATGCAGTACCATCTAATTTACCTTTTAATTCAGGTAATACTAAACCGATTGCTGCAGCAGCACCAGTTGATGAAGGGATAATTGAAGCAGCAGCTGCTCTACCTCTTCTTGACATGATACCTTTCTTGTGTGGAACGTCCATTAATGATTGGTCATTAGTGTAAGCATGAACTGTAGTCATGAAACCTTGAACGATACCGAAGTTTTCGTTTAACACTTTAACGATTGGAGCTAAACAGTTTGTAGTACATGATGCAGCAGAAACGATTGTTTCTGAACCATCTAAGATGTTATCATTTACGTTGTAAACGATAGTCTTGATACCTTCACCAGTAGCTGGAGCTGAGATAACAACTTTCTTAGCACCTGCAGTGATGTGAGCTGAAGCTTTGTCAGCTGAAGTGAATAAACCTGTTGATTCTAATACGACATCAACATTTAAAGCGCCCCATGGTAATTGAGCAGGGTCTTTTTGTGCGTAAACAGTAACTGCTTTTCCGTCAACGATTAATTTATCGCCTTCGAAAGAAATTGAATCTTGTTTGTAACCACCTTGTGCAGTGTCATACTTTAAAAGGTATGCTAAAGTTTCTGCATCTGTAAGGTCATTGATAGCTACGATATCAAATTCAGGTTTTCCGAACATTAAACGGAAAGCTAATCTACCGATACGACCAAATCCATTAATTGCTACTTTAATAGCCATATTTAAATTCCTCCTAATTGGTTTTTGCAAGGTAATTATAACATAATTGTTATCAATTTGTCTTCAAGAATATTCGTGTAAACGTTTACTAGTTATTATTAATAACGAGTAACACTTTTTACCTTTATGTGATATAATCTTAACGAGAGGGAATTAGCATGCACTTTAATGTTGAAATTGAATTTAAAACCCAGATCAGTAAAGATCAATATGAGACCTTAATTGAGGCTTTTTCATTGGAAAACAATGTTTTCAAACAGACAAATCACTATTTTGATACAGCAAATCTTGATTTAAACCATCAATCCATGGTTTTACGTATTCGTCAAAAACGTGATAAATATAAACTGACTTTAAAGAGTCAAAATGAACATGGCGCATTTGAATACCATGTCTTACTTACTGAAGAACAAGCTTTAGATATGAAGAAAAATGGTTTTTATACCAAAAACTTCTTCGAACAAATTGATTTCTTCGTAACCTACCAAACATCTTTAGATAATTTTAGAGCTTCAACACCTTATGAAGGTGGTACACTCTTCTTAGATTACAACGAATATTGCGGTGTAACAGACTATGAAATTGAGTATGAAGTTGACCACTATGAAACTGGTGCTCAAATCTTTAATGAATTCTTAAAAACTCACAATATTGAGTTTAAACCAACTAAGCGCAAGAGTGAACGCGCATTAACATGTATCGTTAGATAAGCATCCTTAACTGGATGCTTTTTTATGCTCAATACGAAAGTAAAAAAAATAGCCAAGCGGCTATTCTTCTACTTCTTCTTGATTAGTTTCTGCTGCTGTCGCAAAGTATCTGTTTAAAGTCTCTTGATAATGTGTGAAATCCTCTTCTGAGTTTTCTCTCATAATCATTTCTCTTAAACGTTTAGGAATAAATACTCTGATTTCTTCATCGTTGTAACCTACTTGCATACGCTTGTTGTCAACAATGATTGGGCGTTTTAAAACAGATGGATGATTGATGATAAATGATTTTAACTCAGATACTGACATATCTTCAACTTCTAATTCTTGTTCTTTAAAAATTTTAGAACGCGTTGAAATAATATCATCAAATCCATTTTCTGCATGATTTAACATCATCTCGATGTCCTCATCAGAAATACGGTGATTGAATAAATTTTTTTCTTCATAAGCAACTTTATGTTCGTCTAACCATTTCTTTGCTTTACGACAAGATGAACATGATGGAGTGGTGTAGATTGTTACCATAGAGAGTCTCCTTTCAAGTCTATAAAATGAAGTCTCCTCACCTCTGGGTGACTATCTTTATTATAAGGTGTTGTCAAATGATATGCAAGAGCATAGAGGAAAAATACCTAAGATGTTCAAATGAAAACGTATTCATTAGTAAAAATGTTAAATCGCGACTTATCTGTCATTTTTTTTGCTTAACTTATTAGTTAGGTAGTGATATAATAGTAACAATTTATATATAAGGAAGGTATTATTTATGTCGAAATGGAATTTATCTGTCTTTTATCCATCTGATGAAGCTTGGGCAAAAGATTTTGAATTATTAAAAAAAGAAATCGCAAAGATTGCAGATTTCAAAGGTAAATTAGGCGACTTTGAGACCTTTAAAAAGTATCATGAATTAGATGAAGAAATCTCTAAGACATTATTTAAAGTTTACTCCTATGCACATTTAGGTTCAGATCTTAATTTAAAAGATACCGATAAACTCTCAAGAAGCCAACAAGTTAATCTGCTTCTATCAGATTGGTCACAAGTTGCATCATTCGTATCACCTGAGATCATCGGTCTTGGTGAAGAAAAGGTTTATGCTTTTTTAGCTAAGGATGAATCTTTAAAACCTCATCTATTTAACTATCAAAAGTTATTTAGAGGACAAACTCACATTCTAGATGCAGATAAAGAAAAATTACTTGCTAACTTTGGTCCAACAAGATCAGTACCAACTGCACTTTATCAATCACTTGCAACAATTGATAGAAAAGATGAAAAAATCACTTTATCAACTGGTGAAGAAGTTGTTGTTTCTCAAGCTCAATTTAGAGCATTACTTGAAAACTCAACAAATGCTCAAGATAGAGAATTAATTTTTAAAACTTTATACAAAAAGTATGTTGAAAATAAGAGTGCTTTTGCAGCAACTTACAACCTAGTCTTACAACAACTTGCAGCGAATGCTAAGAGCAGAAACTATGAATCAACGTTAGAAGCTGCACTTTTCCATAATAACATCCCTCAATCAGTTTACTTAAACTTAAAAGATGCTGCTTATGAAAACACAGCACCATTAAAACGTTATATTGAAATCCGTAAGAAATCTTTAGGCTTAGATGCGTATCATACTTATGATAGATTCTTACCACTTGCAAAATCAGATAAGAAATATCCATATGAACAAGCTAAAGAATTATTCATTAAATCTATCCAAAGTTTCCCAGAAGAATTTAAAAAAGCTCAACTAGAAGCTATTGAAGACGGTTTTGTTGATGCATATCCTCAAGATGGTAAAAGAACTGGTGCTTACTCATCAGGTTTTTACGGACAACATCCATTCATCCTTTTAAACCATAATGACACATTAGATTCAGTCTTCACGCTTGCTCACGAAGCTGGTCACTCGGCACATACAATCTTTAGTAATGGTGCTCAACCAATGCCAATTGCTGACTATACAATCTTTGTTGCTGAAATTGCTTCTACTTTCAATGAACATGCCCTACTAGACTATCTCGTTCAAAATGCTTCTACAAAACAAGAAAAGATTGAATTATTAACAATGGCTATTGATAATATTCATTCTACTTTCTACCGTCAAGTATTATTTGCAACATACGAATTTGAAGCAAACAAACTTGTTGCAGAAGGAAACCCAATCTCTGAACAAAACTTATCTAAGATCATGATTGATTTATATCAACACTACTATGGTTTAGATATTACTAAAGAACCTGGAAAACAATATGTTTGGGCTTATATCCCTCACTTATTCCACACACCATTCTACGTTTATCAATATGCAACTTCATTTGCAGCATCACTAAAGATTTATGATTCAGTTAAATCTAACGTTCCTGGTGCATTTGATAACTACGTTAAGATGTTAAAATCAGGTGGTTCAATGTATCCAGTAGACCAAGCTAAGATGGCTGGTGCTGACTTAACAAATAAAGATACATTCTTAGCAGTTGTTAAAAGATTAGATGCACTTTTAGATCAACTTGAAGAAGCATTAAAATAATATATTTTTAAATTATGCATTATATGTTACAATAAATGTGACGTTGATAAGGTAAGTAACTAAATTTAGTTTATTTATAAGAGACTTGCAAGATTAGGTGAAATGCAAGATAAACATTTAGCGAATGGGCCTTGGAGTCATACAATTTAATCTTAAGTGCTATGCAGTTTGCGTAGAATTAAGGTGGCACCACGGATTTATATTCGTCCTTAAAAGTTAACTACTTTTAGGGACGTTTTTATTTTTTATACACAAGGAGATGATTTTATGAAACGCTTAGTTTCAGGTATTAAACCAACCGGTGAATTAACATTAGGTAATTACATTGGGGCAATCCAACAATTTGTTAAACTACAAGATCAATTAGAAGACACTGAGTTTTTCATCTTTGTCGCTGATCTTCACGCAATTACTACCCCACAAGATAAACAACTCTTAAGAAAAAGAGTGAGAGATATTGCAGCATTTTATATTGCATGTGGATTAGACCCTGAACGTGTAACCTTATTTGTTCAATCAGAAGTTTTAGAACATCCAATGCTTGGTTACATCATGGAATCTACTGCTTATATTGGAGAAATGGAACGCATGGTCCAATATAAGGAAAAGAAAAAGAAAGAACAAGCAACAGGAGTTAGAACTTCTCTGCTTACATATCCTGCATTAATGGCTGCCGATATTCTTTTATATGATGCGGATATCGTTCCAGTTGGCGAAGACCAAACTCAACATTTAGAATTAACAAGAACACTAGCAGAAAGATTTAACTCACAATACGGTGATACATTTGTAGTACCAAATGGTTTTACACCTAAAGTTGGCGCGAAGATTAAAAATCTTCAAGCCCCAACAAAGAAAATGAGTAAGTCTGATTCCGAAAGTGAAAAAGCATATATCTTACTACAAGACCAAATTGCTCAAATCAAAAATAAGATTAAGTCAGCTGTTACTGATTCTGAATCTAAGATTTATTTTGACGAAAAGAAAAAACCAGGTATATCTAACCTGTTAACAATTTATGCAGCATTAACCAATCGTGAAATTGAAGATATCGTTAAACAATACGAGAATGAAACCTCATACGCTAAGTTCAAACAAGAATTAGCTGATATTGTTGGAGATCATATTGAGGGCATTCAAAAACGATACAATGAACTCATCGCATCAGGAGAATTAGACAACATTCTTGATAAGGGTCGCGATAAAGCGTCTACTTATGCAAGACGTAAAATATCCAAGGTACTCTCTCGCCTTGGTTTACAACGAAAAAAGTGATTCCATTTGGAATCACTTATTTTTTTATTTCACATCATCCATATTAAATTCTACATCACCTTGGTATGTACTCATACCACCTAAAACATTCGTTACTTTATAACCAATCTTAGATAATACTTGGCACACTTCACCACTTCTATTGCCGGTTCTACAAATTACATAATACATTTCATCTTTATTAATCTTTTTGATGTTTGCTGCAAACTTAGAAATAGGCATATGAATGACACCTTTAATATGTCCTTCTTCTAGCTCATCTATTTCTCTAACATCAATGATATTTAAATCATTTTTTCTCATTAATTGTTCAAGTTCATTTGTTAATACTGTTTTATACATAATCATACCTCATAAGTAAATCACTTATTCTATTTTATGAAAGATAAATAAGATAAAGATAAAATATGCATAGGAATAAAAAAAGTTAGTGGAAAATCCCACTAACTTTATTATTTTTCCATTCTAATTTCGTATTTTAATACTGGATATTCATGTTCACCATCCATTTGAAGATATGATGGTTGATCAAATTCAACAGTAATATTTTGTCCACGGTAGAATTTAACCCAGCGCTTAAAGATTCTATGCCATCCTAAGTAAATGGTCGGGAAGATTAAAACTAAAACCCATTTTGGTATGTTTCTAACTACAACCAGTTCAATTTCATGCTCGCTTCTTTTCTTCTTAGGTGAAATTGCCATACCACCACCAAAGTATTTAGCATACATTGCAGATGCAAACCAAACCTTTTTCTCAGTAAACTCCTTACCATCGACATTGAATTTAGCACCAACTGGTTTAAATTCTTTAAATCCTGCAAATGAGTTTACAAAGAAGTTTGATTTACTCTTTTCCATTTTTGATTTGTTGACTTTATATGCAACTAAACCATCAAGACCAACACCGCCACCGTTAATAACAAGTTCTCTTTTACCATTTACATACATTGCTGGTAAATTTTGAAGATATGGTTTAATGTTCGCCATTTTCTTTTTAACTGGAACTGTTCTAATGAAGTCATTTCCAGTACCTGCTTTATAAAGGTACACTTCTGGTTTAATTTCATAACCTTCAATTTGATTAGCAATTCTATGCAGTGTACCATCACCACCTAAGATGATGATTCTGTCACTATCATTATGCTTTTCTAGAAATTCTTTAACATCAATGATGTTTAAAAGATTAATAACAATGACTTCTTTACCTTGTTTTTTTAACTTCTTTTCTAGTTTTTCTGCAACTTTTACATTCTTCCCACGAGAAGATAGTGGATTATATAAAATAATATCCATATACGATTTATCCTACAGATTAGAATACGCCAAGTGCGTATTTTTTCTTACCCCTTCTTAAAATAACGTATTTGTTAAACACTTTAGATGCCATGTTCATAGTATAGTTTAAATCAGTAATTTTTTCGCCATTAATACTTACAGCACCTGTTTGGATAAACTCACGTGCTTCACGATTTGAAGATGCAAGATTAGCCTTGATTAAAGATTCAACCAATGTTGATTCATCAGTTAGTTCAACTTTATCAAGTACTTTTTCTAATGTGACAAAGGCTTCTTCATTTAACTTTTCAAAATCACCACTAAATAAAGCTTCAGTAACTTCTAAGGCAATTGCTAGTTTTTCTTTACCATGAACAAAGGTGACAACTTCTTCAGCTAAACGACGTTGAGCAATTCTAAGCTCTGGTTTTTCTCTTGATTCTTTTAATAAAGTTTCAATTTCTTCACGTTCTAGTGTAGTTAATAATTTTAAGTAGTTTTCAATATCTTTATCTGAGGCATTAAAAAAGTATTGGTATAGTTCATATGGTGATGTTAGATTTTCATCTAACCATAGCGCACCAGTTTCACTCTTACCAAATTTAGTACCATCGGCTTTTAATAGGAGTGGTGATGATAAACCAACTGCATCATTTTCACCAACAACTTTTCTAATTAACTCTAACCCTGATGTAATGTTACCCCATTGGTCTGAACCACCAAATTGGATTTTAACATCTTGTTCTTTAAATAAATGTAACCAGTCAATCGATTGTAAGATCATGTATGAGAATTCAGTGTATGAAATACCAATATCAATTCGCTTTTGAACAGTATCTTTAGCTAGCATATATGCAATATTAAAGTACTTACCATAATCTCTTAAAAAAGTAATGGTATCTATTTTTGAAATCCAATCATAGTTGTTAACAAAAATAGCATTTCCACCAAGTAACTTTTTAATTTGAGTTTCAATCTTATTCGCATTAGCCAGACTTTGGTCTAATGTTAATAACTTTCTTTCTTGAGTTTCTTTAGGGTCTCCAATTAAACCAGTTGCTCCACCAATTAAAACAACCGGAATATGTCCATGTTTTTGAAGATATTTCATTCTAACAATTTGGACTAAATGTCCAACCGTTAGTGATTCGCCTGTTGGGTCATATCCAACATAGAATTTAGTTTGTTTCTCATTCATTAATTTTTTGGCTTCTTCGACATTAGAAACATCTTTAACCATGCCGCGCCATATAAGTTCATCGTATAAGTTCATGTTTTTCATCCTTTCTTAAGAAAAAATCCTTAGACTAAAAATTAGTCTAAGGACGAGTTAATTCGTGGTACCACCTTAGTTCGTAATAATCATATTACGCACTCATTATTTCAACGGTCTCATTTGGTGTAATTCATCTCATACATTAACTTCTAGTTTGCATCAACCACTAGATTTCTTTACTTAGTTGTATAGACTACTTAAGTCAAATTCATCGACCGATTAAATTGATTCTCTTTCAACAATTCTATGAGGAAGAACAATTCTAGTATTTTCAACACTCTTAGATTGCATTAATTTAGTTAATAATCTCATTGAAACTGCACCGATATCATAAACTGGAATATCGATTGATGTTAATGCAGGACGCGCTAGTGCTGCATATTTTGTATTTTGGAAACCAGCAATTTTTAGATTGTCTGGAACCTTTTTACCATTAATAATCGCTGTATTTAAGAATGATACTGCAATTGAGTCACGAACTGCGATTGCACCATCAACATTGATGTCTGCGAAGAATGTCTCAAAGTGAGGTCTGTTGATCGCAGTATCTCCACTTGTTCTAAAGATACGCGGTTCAAGGTTAGATTCTAACATCGCTTTTGTATAACCTTCTTCTTTTTTATCATTTACTGAATAACGGCGTGCAGTTGATAAGAAGTAAATATCTTTACATCCTTTATCAATCATCTTTTTAGTGATTTCATAACCAGCTTTAGCATAATCAATTGAAACAGTTGGAACAATCGGGTCGGTTGTTACAACGTTAGCAAACACGTATGGAATGTTATTATCATTAAACATTCGTTTTAATAATTCCACATCACGATCTGATAGTTCATCGTTTAGATATAAAATACCATCGACTTGTTCAGCAACAATATTTTGTAAGGCATCTAAAACATCAGCATCTTCAGGAATTGAAAATAACTTGATTGAATAGTTATATTTGGTTGCAATATCAGAAATACCACCTAACATTTGTGCAACAGATGCTCTCGTGATATCAGAAATAACAACCCCAACGGTAGTAGTTTTTCTAGATGCAAGCCCACGAGCGATTACATTAGGTCTATAACCTAATTCCTTAATCACTTTTAATACACGTAAACGTGTCTCTTCTTTTACTTTTTCTGGTGAGTTTAGTACTCTTGATACAGTAGCTAATGATACCCCAGCAGCACCAGCAACATCATAAATAGTCGCATTGCTCATAAAAAATCACCTCTTTATTGAAACCATTATAACATATAATGGAAGTGCTTACAATGTGTAATGTAACAAAATGAAAATTTTTTCATGAAAAAGAAAACCGGCCGAAGCCGGTTAGTCTTAATCTTGTTTTTTCTCTTTGATTCTTGAAGCTTTCTTGCTTAATGCGCGGATATAGTTTAACTTCGCACGACGAACTACCCCAATACGAGATACTTCTAAGCGATCGATAGCTGGTGAATGAACAGGGAATGTTCTTTCAACGCCGACCCCATTTGAAACCTTACGAACTGTGAAAGTTTCTGAGATGCCACCGCCTTGGCGTTTGATAACTAAACCTTCGAATAACTGAATTCTTTCTTTGTTACCTTCTTTGATCTTAACGTAAACTTTTACGTTGTCACCAGCTTTGAAAGATGGACGATCTTGGATGTATTTAGCAGTAATTGCAGCTATTAAAGCTTGACCTTTTAACTTTGCCATATATAGACTCCTTATTTTAACGTCTGTTCTTGAGTAGAATACTCAGCGGACCAGCGTGCCTTTTTTATTATACTTGAATCACTATTTAGATTCAATCTCTTTTTTAATTTGATCAAGAATTTTAGATTCTTCTTTAGAAAGAACCTTCTTTTCTATTAAATCCGGACGTTTTGTATAAGTCTTTTTAAGACTCATATATAATCTCCATTTACGAATATTTTCATGATGCCCTGAACGTAATACTTCAGGCACACGGCGATCTTCGTAAACTTCTGGTTTGGTGTATTGTGGGTACTTTAGTAAGCCTTGTTGATGTGAGTCATCAATATAAGATGCTTCGTTAATAACGCCTGGTAACAGCCTTGTAATGGCATCAACGATAACCATTGCAGGAATTTCACCACCTGTTAATACGTAATCTCCAATAGAGATTTCTTCATCAACAAACTCTAATACGCGTTCATCAATCCCCTCATAATGTCCACAAATTAAGATGAGGTGTTTCTTGGTGTCTCTAAACTCAGTTGCAATTTGTTGATTGAATACGCGACCTTGTGGTGATAAGAAAATTGTATAAGTATCTTCTGTTTTTAATTTTTGTAAAAGTTTGTAAAATGGTGGGAAGATCATTAACATACCTGCACCACCACCATAAGGTGTATCATCGATTTTGCCACCTTTAAGATCAGTATAATCTCTTAAGTCATGAATATTGATAGAAACAGCTCCATCTTCAATTGCATGCTTAATTTTACTGGTGGTTAGAAATTCATTAAAAAAGTTAGGAAAAATCGTTACAATATCGATTCTCATATTAATCCTTCAATGGTTTCAATCATAATACCCTCATCTGAAATACTTTTAACAAAAGCATTCACAAAAGGAACATAAACCAATTTTTTATCATTTGTTTCAATTCGAAGTAAATAACCTTGAGGTACTTCAACTAATGACTCAACTTTTCCCAAATGAATTTGATTCATACTAAACACGTCTTTACCGACAAGTTTAGGCAGATGGAATTCATCTTCACCAAGGGTTGGCTCCTCAGTTGTAAATACTTCTTTTTTCTTAAGTGGTTCGACTTCGGTTAATGTAAGATAACCTTCAAACCCTACGAGATAATATTCATTTTGTCTGCGTACAGAACGAATTTTCAGTGGTGTATCACCAGCATAAATAGTGTGACCTATTTTGATTCTGTCAAAATCACTATGCGATAGGATTTTAACTTCACCTTTAATGCCGTGGGTTGCCACGATCTTACCAATTGAATACATCATCAGATTTTAATACGCATCGATATCGATGTGCACTCTTTTGCCTTCTTTGGATGCACCTGCGTAAACAATGGTACGAATGGCACTTGCGATTTTACCGCCTTTACCAATTACTCTGCCTAAGTCATTAGAGTTGACTAGGAGTTGAATGTGTACCACTCCAGCCTCTTCACTTAAAACTTTGACATGAACATCATCTGGGGAAACCACTAATGGCACCACTATTTGTTTGATTAATTTTTCAAAATCAACTGCCATATGTTTTTTAACCCCCTTAAAGATTATTTAATATCGAACTTCTTGAATAAACTCTTAACTGTATCAGTTGGTTGAGCACCATTTGCGATCCATTTAGCAACTTTTTCGTTGTTAACTAAAACTGTACCTTTGATTGGCTCATATGTACCAAGGATTTCTAAGAATTTACCATCTCTTGGTGCTTTTGCGTCTGCAGCTACGATTCTGTAGAATGGACGTTTGTGATTACCAAAGCGTTGTAAACGTAGTTTAACCATAATTATGTCTCCTTTTAAATTTAATTCCTGATATATTCTATCATAAATAATAAAGGTGTCAAGTATTTTTCCTTGACATTATTTAATATTTGCTTCTTCATTAAAGAAGAGTGATGGATATACCCCAATAAATCCCTTAATGTTTTGTAATTGAGAGATTAAAGTCTTTTCACCTTTTACTTTATCGAAGTATACAATTGCGTAATTTGCCTTCTTTGAAACATAGGCCACATGGATATCCATGTTCTCTAACTTCTTAGGAACTTCTTTTCCTTTAAAGTCAACGATGTATGCAACACGTTCAATTTGCATAAGTTCACTTCCCTTTGATGTCACTTAAGACGATTTCTTTATATTTACCAAGTTCTAAATCTAGTTTTAGTTCACCAATTTGAATGCGTTTCAAATAAGTAACTGTAAAACCAACTTTAGCAAACATTTTTTTAATTTGATGAAACTTACCTTCATCGATGGTAATTTCAACCTTATTACTATTATAATGTAAATTCTTTGCAGCAGTGAAATAAATTTCACCATCAGTATCGGTTAATTCTACACCATTTAATAATTTTTGCATTGCATCATCATTAAATGGCTTATCAAGTGTGGCTTCATAAATCTTATCTAGATGCTTTTTAGGATGGGTAATTTCATGTTGAATATCACCACTGGTTGTAAGAATTAGTAACCCTTCTGTATCTTTATCTAGTCTACCACAAATCTTAAAGTCAAATTTATCATAAGGTTTTTGTAATAAATCAGTAACCACAGGATCTTTTCTATCTTGATTAGCAGAAATGTAGCCGGCTGGTTTATGCATTGCTAAAATGATTGTCTCTTTATAGTAAATTTGTTCATTATTTAAAGTAATTAAATCCGTTTCAGGTTTAACATCTAAATCAGCAGACTTAACAACTTTACCATTAACAGTAATAAGTCCTTTTTTAACAAATGATTTAATTTCGGTACGACTCCCATATTTCAGGTTAGAAAGTAACTTATCTAATCGCACATGTTTACTCCTTATGCTATAATGTTTTTGAGGTGAAACCCTGATGATAACCATGCAAAATATTATTCGAGAAGGTCATCCAACGCTTACGACTAAATCAAAACCTGTTTTACTTCCACTTTCTAAAGAGGATATCAAATTAGGCAAAGATTTACTAGAGTATGTGATCAATTCTCAAGATGATGAAAAAGTTAAGAAATATAGACTACGACCATCGGTTGGTCTTGCTGCACCACAAGTAAACAAACTTAAACGTATGTTTGCTATGCATGTCCAAGATTTAGATGGAACACTCTATTCATACATAATGATTAACCCTGAAATTATTGGTGCAACCAAAGAAGAATGTTTTATTCCAGGTGGCGAAGGTTGCCTATCTGTTGATAGAGAAACCGAAGGTATTACACCAAGAAAATATGGTATTAGAATCAAGGGTTATCATTTAAATTTAGAAACAGAAACTGCAGAACCAATAGAACGTGAGTTCATCGGTTATCCTGCAATTGTCTTCCAACATGAATTCGATCATTTAGAAGGCATTATGTTTACAACTAAATTATATCCAGAATTACCAAATGCATTTCCTCTGTTTGAAGTTGATGAGGAAGAAGATTCAAAAACAACTGAATAATTTAATGAATAAGCATACCCAAAGCTGGGTATGCTTTTTTTATCATTAAACATTAACTCCTACAGAAACTAAAGGTAAGTAACGATATTCAACAATGTGCTTAACTTTGTTATACTTATCGTATCCACCATAATAATCAAGTAAATCAACTTCTAGTTCTTCAATCAATTCTAATTCACCGTTGATATATGCACTCACCTTTTCAATTGCAGTGAGCATTCTTGATCTTATACCACCAATTCTTAAATCTTGAATTTCATAACCGAAAGCTTTATTTTCTCTTGACCACTGTGTTTCAAATGTCTCGTGGAATTGATCTAGCGCTTTAACTGTACTCTTTAATTTTGAGACAAGTTTTTTAAGTTTAGTTATGTCTTTTTCTTTATAAGTTTCTCTTAATAAAACGCCTAGCATAACTTTTTTAGAAAGTGTATTTAATAGTTTATATTGAGTATAGAATAAGTATTCAAATTCACCAAAGTTACCAAGGTTTTCAAAAATTTGGTTTGCATACTTTTTAAACATTGACGGATATTTCTTTTCAACTGCTGTATCCATTAATCCAAGTAAGATGTCATTATATAAGAAATGTTTATTAGCTGAATTTAAGTCTTTCACATTATTTGATAAATAGTTTGCTGAATCAACTAACATAAAGCGGTCAAATGATACCGATGTTGCACCTTCAAAGAATGATTTAAATGCATCATTAACTTCACTATCAAAGTATGTTAAATAGCCATAGTAAGCAATTGAAGGTAAAACTGAGAACGCTGATGCTTCATTACCGTTATCTCCCCATGAAGTTACCATGAAATGTTTAATTCCTTTTTGTGTAATAGCCTTCATTTGAACATAAGCAGCAGTTTGTGAGAATCTGTTTGATGGTGTAAATCCAATCCATTTCCAAACACCACCTGCAAAGTTAATTGGGTTATTAAATTGTAAGTGTTTATCTAAATTCTTTAAGTAGTGTGCTTCTTCAGTTCTGTAATAATCCCAATAAATTAATTCAACATCACTTGGTACTTTGTCCAAGAATTCTTTTGGAATACCTGAATCATCATAGTAATTAGTCATAGCCATTCTAAAGAACATATCACTCCACATCATTGGTGTATAGCCATATTTCTTACAAATTTCTAAGACACGTTTTAAGTGGTTCACCATGATATCAAATCTTGGTACTAAACCATGTTTGTCTAAATATCTACCACGGCCAAGCATATATGCTTCATCCATGCCAATATTAATATATTTTGAACCAAAGTTATCATGTGATGTCTTGATCATTTTCTCAATCAATTCATACGTTTTATCATCTTCAACTAAAAGTATATCTGCAGTATCAAAAAGTCCTGAATATGCACCATATCTTTTAATACCATTTAGATGTGCAAGTGTTTGAATACATGGTACAAGTTCTAATCCAAAGTTTGCAGCATACGTTTCAATTTCTTTGATTTCTTGCTTAGTATATGCACCACGCATATAACCAAAGTAAGGTTCATCTTCCATTTCAAATGTATCTTCAGTATAAAGTTGTAAACTACTGTATCCAAAGAATGCTAAATATTCTACTAATTTTTTGATTGTTTCTACTTTAAGAACTGCATTTCTAGAAACATCGACCATGTAGGTTAGGCGTTCAACACGTTTAGACACTTTTAAGCTAAAGTCTTGTTTCTTTTGAATAACTAAACCTAATCCAAAGAAGATATCACTTAAATGTTTATATCCAAGATTTAACTTCTTATTTGAAAACTCAATTGAAAGTACATCACTTTCAAAAAAGTTAACTTCATTAAATAAGTTTTCTAATTCATAACGTTCTTTAAAGACTTCAAAACCTTTAATGAGTGTGTTGCTTAACCCTATTGTTTTCATCATTTCACCTAATCTATTTTGATTTTTTTATTTTGGAATACCAAGAAAAGTACTGCAAGTTGAATATTAATCATGTAAGTCATGTCTGTGTTTTTGTGCTTCTGTTGATAATCAAAAAGAATCTTATTCTCATGACGTTTTTGTTTGAAGAATGTTTTTTCAAACCAATTTGATTTACTTGCTTGATTGATTTGTTCAATTAACCCTGAGTCTAATACAACCCAACCTTCGTATTCTTTTTTAACAAATCTTTTGAACAAATCATTTAAATCTAAATACTTACCAGTACCAATTAATCTGGATGCACCAGATGGGTCTTTATCATCAACAACCAGTACACCAATATAGTCGTATAGAATTCTAAATGCTGCTGTTATTGCTTCACCCATTTGGAAAAGCAAAGCTGGTTCGAAAATGAACTTAACTTTTGAATCTTTAATGTTTTCAAATACATAGCGATATGTTTGAGATAAATGTTCTTTTTCTTGTTTAATTAATACGTTTAATTTCTTTTTTCTTATAATTGATAAATGTTCATTGATGATAGGCAGAACAATATCTTTTTCTTTTGTAATATCTGTAAAGATCGGAAGTCTATAAACAAGATTAATCGCACCAAGATCTTTAGCTAAATTTGCTGCTAATTCTAGGTCGACTTTAAACTTATCGAGTGCTTCTTTATTATCTATATGAGGCGATTTAATGAGAGGGTCAACAGCTACAATATCTATCTTTTTATAAAAAGACTTAATCTTATTTATTTCTTCTTCAGTAAATTGAAGCAGCGACTTTCCACCTAGTTTTCTCAAAAATGCACCATCTAGTTTTAAAGATTTAAACATTTCAATTTGAGTATCTAAGTCAGCCTTTAAATAATCAAGATATGTCGAAATTTGAGCTTTCATTATTTCACACCCCATTCATACATTAAGATGCTGCCTGCAACTGCAACATTTAATGATTCAACAGATTCTGTTTCAATTCTAATGAATCCATCTAAAACTGCTTTCACTTCTTTTGATAGTCCATTGCCTTCATTACCTAAAACTAAAACGAGTGGTATGTCTGATACTGGTTGGTTTGCTGATACATGTGCATCTGCACCAAAGAGTTGATACCCTTTTTCTTTCATCTTTAATAAAAATGGAACTAAATCAAGTCGTTCTGTATAGACATCAAAAATTGCACCAACAGTTGCTCTTAATGTTTTATCATTATAAAGGTCTACACTATTTTTTGATAAAACAACATGTTTAAACCCAAAAGCAAGCGCACTTCTGATCAAGGCTCCTACGTTATCTGGATTTTGTACATCATCTAAAACAAGTACATTTTTAGATGTTTTAACTTGACTATCTTTCTTACAAACCGCCATGATATCATGTGTAGTTTCAGTTTGTGATAAGTCTTTCATTAATGCTTCACTAATTAATGTACCTTCATAATTTTCGTTTGTTGTAATAACTTCATCTACAACGTTGTTTCTTATAGCAAGTTCAACCATCTTCTTGCCATAAACTAAAAATAACCCGGTTTGATCACGGTATTTCTTTAGTTTTAATTTCATCCATGATTTAAACTTTTGGTTATCTTTAGAAATGATCATGATTTATCCCCGTAATAAGTTTTTAGAGCTTCTTTAACTTCAAAGCCGTATAATGCTATTTCTAAATCTGTATCTTTATTAATCATAACAGTTGAAATATTTTCTAATGCTTGAACCATGAGTTCTTCTACATTAAGTTTTGCTTCCTCTTCTAAAGCGTATTCTACTTTAGGGTGTGTCACTGGTCTTCTTGGAACATAAATTGAACAGCAGTCATTAAATGGACGAATTGATACATCATATGTTCCAAGCATCTTAGAAATTAAAATGATATCTTTTTTATCATATGTAATCACCGGTCTTAGAATTGGAATATTTGTTACATTTTCAACGACATTAATCGAATCTAATGTTTGAGATGCAACTTGTCCAACTGATTCACCATTGACGATTGCTGCAATATCGTTTGCTTTTGCATAACGTTCAGCCAGACGATACATCATACGTCGCATAATCGTAATAATATATGGATCAGAAACAAACTTTAAGATTTCTTCATGAATCTTGGTAAATGGTACTAAGTGAAGTTTAATCTTATTTCTAGTCATATATGGTGCTAACTTTTTAGCAATATCAATAACTTTTTGAACAGATTCAAGTGGTGTTAATGGTGTTGATTCAAAGTGGAATAACTCGATTTCAACACCTTGTTTCATCATTAGGTATGCTGCAACTGGTGAATCAATACCACCAGATAACATCAGTAATGCCTTACCTCCCATACCAATCGGGAAACCACCTAATCCTGGAATTTTACCAATATAAATAAAGGCACCATCGTGTCTTATTTCTACATTTAATGTATATTCAGGATTATGAACATCTACTTTTAAACCGCTAATTTTAGGTAGTATTTTAGCCGCTAATTGTTGACTGATTTCTAAAGATGACAATGGGAATCTCTTATCCGCTCTTTTAGTATCGACTTTAAAAGTAGTAGGCAAAGGTATCTCATTTGGAATAACTTCAATTGCTTTTGCAGCAATTTGATCTAAATCATTTTCTGTTCTGTGTACAAACGAATATGAATGTACACCAGATACATATTTAAGTTGATTTAAAACTTGTTCCCTATCGTCTTTGTTAATATGAATAAAGATTCTGTCATGTTGGTATTCAAAATTTACATCAATACCTTTTAACTTACTCTTTAATAATCTTTTAACCTGGTCGATGAAGGCTGGCTTATTTTTTCCCTTTAGGACGAGGTCGCCAAACCTAACTAATATAATTTCTTTCATGCTAATCACCTCTTTTATTATATCACTAGTGATATACTATTTGTGGTGATTAAAATGAATTATAAATTAATGTTAGAAAGTGCGGATAATCTATTTAAGTCCGAACCAAACACTTTATCTTTACTATCGAATGCTGCTGCATTCTTAAAAGAAAACCTAGATAACCTTAATTGGGTTGGCTTTTATTTGTTTGATGGAACCAATTTAACCTTAGGACCTTTCCAAGGAAAAGTTGCATGTAATGTGATTGCTCCAGGTAAAGGTGTATGCGGTACTGGGTTTATTGAAAAGAAAACTCAAGTCGTTCCTGACGTATCTAAAATAGAAAATCATATCTATTGTGACCCAAATTCTCAGTCTGAAGTTGTCGTTCCAATTATGAATGGATCGGATGTTTATGGTGTTTTAGATTTAGATGCACCGATAGTTGAGAGATTTGACACACAATTGGTACATTTTTTAGAAGATTACGTTAAGATTTTAACTAAATACATTGACTTTAATAAGGGTTTAATATAAAATAAATAAGCGGTCAAAAGCAGGCCAAAATAGATCAAGTAAATATCCTTGCACTTAAGGTGAACTAAGTACATTCCATCTGCTTGGAATCGAAAAGGAACAATGGATTATATTTGGAATATAATGGTGTGTTTACCCAAAATTTACAAAGAGGAGGTAAATTCAATATGTCACGTTATACTGGTCCAACATGGAAAGTATCAAGAAGATTAGGTTACTCAATTTCTGAATCAGGAAAAGAGTTAAAGAAGAGACCATTCGCACCTGGTCAACATGGACAACGTCGTAGCAAATTATCAGACTACGGTGTACAACTTCAAGAAAAGCAAAAGGTTAGATTCACTTATGGTGTTTCTGAAAAGCAATTCCATAAAACTTTCATTGAAGCGTCTAAGTTACCTGGTAAAACTGGTGAAAACTTCTTAAAGCTTCTTGAAGCTAGATTAGATAACATCGTATATCGCTTAGGTTTTGCAAGAACTCGTGCTCAAGCTAGACAACTTGTAAACCATGGTCATATCTTAGTAGACGGTAACAAGGTGGATATTCCATCATATCGTTTAACACCAGGACAAAAAATCGCTTTAAGAGAAAAGAGCAAAAACTTAGTTGTTGTTAAAGACGCTAAAGAAGCTCAATATGTTAAAGTTGACTTCATCGCTTTAGATGACAATGGTGTAGGAACATTCTCAAGATATCCTGAAAGAAACGAATTCTTACATGATATCAACGAACAATTAATCGTAGAATACTACTCAAGATAATAACTTATCTAATAAAATTAAAGCACTTCTTGCGAAGTGCTTT